>CAURIB010000050.1:0-10548 GCA_963524795.1 uncultured Streptococcus sp. | reverse complement strand
TTAAAGGATGGAATAGAAGTGCTCGTTAGCCATGACCCTGTAGAAAGGATTGAGCAGATTTTGTATGAAAAAAATAACCTTTCTTAAAACTTTTATCCAAACTCGTTGGCTACATAATTTTAAATCTCGAGAAGCCTTAGAAAACTATCAGAAAAAGCAGTTGGCTGCCTATATGGACTTTCTCAAATGTGAGTCACCTTATTTTAAAAATGGTGTACCTAGTGACTTTGACCATATGGATAAGGCTTTTATGATGACGCATTTTAATGAGCTTAATACTCAAGGAGTGGATCGAGACGAGGCCTTGGCTTTGGCTATCGAAAGTGAAAAGACTCGAAATTTTACAGAACTCAAGGGAGAAATAGCAGTTGGGCTGTCTTCTGGAACATCTGGACACCGGGGACTCTTTATCACAACTGAAAAAGAGAGAAGTATGTGGGCAGCGGCTATCTTGGCAAAGATGTTGCCCAAAGGTCACCTTTTTGGGCACCGCATAGCCTTTTTCCTCAGAGCGGATAATGAATTGTATCAGACCATCAATACGGCGCTTATTCGTTTAGAGTACTTTGATATTTTCAAGAATACAGATGAGCATATCGAGCGTCTCAACAATTATCAACCGACCATTGTGGTGGCGCCTGCTTCTATGTTGATTGAATTGAGCAAGCGTCTGAAAGCTGGGGAGTTAGTCATTCATCCACAAAAAATCGTTTCGGTGGCTGAAATCTTGGAAGATAGTGATAAAGAGCGAATTTCGAGCGCTTTTGAGTTGCCGATTATTGATCAGGTTTATCAAGCAACGGAAGGTTTCTTAGCTTGTACTTGCTCGGCTGGGAATTTTCATCTCAACGAAGACATCATTATTGTGGAAAAACACTATTTGGATGACCGATGTTTTTATCCGGTGATTACTGATTTTAAGCGGAGCAGTCAGCCTGTTTATCGCTATCGGCTCAACGATATCTTGGTTGAAAATCCTGAACCTTGTCCTTGTGGATCTCATTATACAAGGATTGACAAGGTTGAAGGGCGTTCTGACGACATCTTCTATTTTGATGGACAAGATGGAGGTCAGGTAAGGATTTATCCTGACTTTATCAGACGATGCATTCTCTTTGTGGAGAATGTCGGAGATTACCAAGTCAAACAACATTCTGAGAAGTTAGTGGAAGTTTGTCTGAGTCGAAGGGACGAGCAATTAGAAGTAGCCATTACAGAGCAATTCAGACTCTTAGCTCAACAAAAAGAGTTTAAAGTACCTGAAATACGATTTTCAGATTATCATTGGGATACAAGTCGTAAGCTCAAACGTATCCAACGTTTATGAAAGGACAATAGACAATGACAGAAGTAAAAAGACATGTAGAAATCGCAGGTTATGGAGTTTGCCTGCCAAATCACACAGTAACATTTAAAGACCAGACCCGTTATCGTGTGGTTGAAAATGAAGAAACCCAGCTAGATCTAGCAGAAGTAGCGATTCAGCGTGCCCTTGAAAAGGCAAATTTAAAAATCGAAGATATTGATTGCCTGGTATCAGCTAGTGCGGTAGGTGTTCAGCCGATTCCTTGTACGGCAGCCTTGATTCATGAACGTGTGGCAAAAGGACTCTCTATCCCAGCTATGGATATCAATACGACTTGTACAAGTTTCATCTCTGCTTTATCAACCATGTCACATTTGATTGAGGCAGGAGAATATCGTCGTGTCTTAATTGTTTCCAGTGAAGTCGGTAGCTTGGGTCTCAATCCAAAGCAAAAAGAAAGTTATGAACTCTTTGGTGATGGGGCCGCAGCCTTTATTTTCCAAGCAAGTGACAAGGATAAGGGAGTGATAGCAAGCCTTCAACGCACTTGGTCGGAGGGAGCCCACGATACTGAAATCCGTGGAGGTCTGACTTCTTATCAACCAAAAGAATACTCTGAAGAAACCAAGACAAATTTTATGTTTGATATGAAGGGCAAGAAAATTTTACTTTTGTCAGCTCGTAAAATCCCAGGTATGTTTGAAGAGTTTCAAGAGAAAACACAGTTGGCTCTAGGGGATGTAGACTACATCATTCCCCATCAGGCTAGTCGCGCTCTTCCTTTGGTCATGGAAAAACTGGGTGTAGATGAAGACAAGTATCTTAATCTTGTTAGTGATTATGGAAATATGGTTTCAGTTTCTGTGCCATTTGGTTTAGCTTATTCTTTAGACCATGGCTTGGTCAAAGAAGGCGATGTAGTTTACCTGATGGGAACTGCAGCTGGTATGACGGTCAATATGTTGGCATTAAAATTGTAAAATAAGAGCAGGCATGTATGTGGTCTGCTTTTTTTGTTGTTCACCTCAGTTGGAGAATTATCGGCCTAAACAGAAAAGACTTGATAACTTTTACGAAACTAAGTATACTAGAGTGTAATAAGCGTTTTCAGATGGTATATTAGGGAGTATACTTAGAAATTGAGAGGGAGATATGGGGATAAGAAAATTTCGATTATTGATGTCCAAGTATGGCTTTAGTATTGCGATTATCCTGATAGAATTATTTCTTGTTTTCGGAATTATTCTTTACATGAGCCAGATTGCTCCAATTATTTGGGTGATTCTTGTATTTCTGGTCAGCGTGGCAACTGTTTTAGCCATTGTTAATCGTTCTATGTCGCCTGAAAGCAAGGTGACTTGGTTGATTGTGACCTTTGTGCCAGTGTTTGGTCCACTGCTTTATCTCATGTTCGGTGAGAGAAGACTATCAAAAAAAGAACTGAAACAGCTGAAGGAACTACGCTCCATTACTAACCATGAAAAGAGTGAGTTTGCTCTTCATCAAGGGTTAAAGGATAGAGATAAGTCTGCTTATGGGATTATCAACGCCTTGCTACATATGGATAGCAATGCAGAGGTGTACGAGCAGACAGATTCTCAATTTTTCTCTACTGGAGAGGCTATGTGGAGACAAATCTTAGAGGATTTGAAAAAGGCTGAGAAATTTATCTTCCTGGAATACTACATTGTCGAAGAAGGCTTGATGTGGGACAGCATGCTTGAGATTCTCGAAGAAAAAGTTGCTCAGGGTGTTGAAGTTAAGATGCTCTACGACGATATCGGCTGCATGGTGACATTGCCAGGTGATTATACTGTGCATCTCCGATCTCGGGGAATTGAGGCTCATAAGTTTAATAAGGTAATTCCTCGTATGACAGTGGCCTATAATAACCGAGATCACCGCAAAATTTTGGTCATTGATGGGCAGATTGCCTATACTGGTGGCGTCAATCTTGCGGATGAGTATATAAACCAGATTGAACGTTTTGGCTATTGGAAAGATAGTGGCCTTCGTATAGACGGCCCAGCTGTTCAGGCTTTTACAAGACTATTTCTCATGAACTGGTACATCAACCGTGGTGAAATCAGTGACTTTGATCAGTATCATTTGGAAAATCAAACGCGGTCTGGAGTAGGTTTGTGCATTCCTTATGGAAGTGGTCCCAAGCCTATCTACCAGATGAAGGTAGGGAAAGTAGTTTATCAAAATCTCATCAATCAAGCGACAGACTTTGTCTATATTACCACACCTTACTTGATTATTGATTATGATTTGACGGAAGATATTAAAAATGCGGCTATGCGAGGGGTGGATGTGCGAATTGTCACTCCCTTTGTACCAGACAAGGAACTTATTCAACTGATAACACGAGGAGCCTATCCGAATCTTTTGTCTGCTGGTGTCCGTATTTATGAGTATACTCCTGGTTTTATCCATAGTAAGCAGATGATTGTTGATGATCGATACGCAGTTGTTGGAACCATAAATCTAGATTATCGTAGCTTGGTTCATCACTATGAAAATGCGGTTTTGTTGTATGAAACATCATCAATTGCAGATATTCGTAAGGACTTTGAAGAGATTTTTGAAGTATCGCAGGAAGTATTCCCAGGGACGATCAATCCTACCTGGTATCAAACATTAATCAAGGAAGTGACCCAGTTGTTTGCGCCAATGCTTTAATTGAAAGAGCTAGTTCATCTGTATAATTAGAGAAAGAGAAGGTTTGCCGTCTCTTTTTCTGTAAGCTTAGCAGTTTAAAAATAAGGCTTTCCTTTATTAGGAATGTACATAAGATGATAAGGTTCAGAAATATGAACTCCGAAAGCAAGTATAAAGATTCAATCAGGTTTCAAAAAGATTTTGTGTGGATGTTTCTAGACTAAAGTACACGACAAAATTATTTGATCTTTATGGAATATAAAGCTATACAAATGGGAAGAATCGTTACTACTCTCCTGAATTTAATACGTTGAAAAAAGACTACTTCCGGTCTGTAAAATATATCAAAAGCAAGATTTAAACATAATAGTGTAACATCTAATCTATTTTAAAGTTAATAAGTTTTTCAGTAGTATGAGTAAGGAAGTTTCAAAAGAAGAAGGGATAGGTTTTTAAAAACAACTTAACCATCCATTGTTTATATAAAATTTGTATCTTTTGATTTATTGATTTGTATTTAATATTTAATCATGTTACAATTGAAATTGAAATCAAATAGAAAAGGAAGATGCCAACGTGGGCACACTATTAGCAACAAGATTAAAAAATAGACGGAAAGAATTAAAAATGTCTCAGCGAGAATTGGCTGACGGGATATGTAAACAGGGACAGATTAGCCGATTAGAGAATGGAGAATTTACTCCAGGAGCAGACTTTTTATATGCTTTGTCTAAGAAGTTGAAAGTTAGTATGGATTATTTTTTTAATGATCAGATTGTAGAGGAGATTGATGAACTATCAGAGTTTAAGAAGTTAGCTCAGACATTTATCACAAATCGAAATTATGAGTCTTTGAAATATATATATGAACTAGAGAGTGTAAAGGTACATCGCTTATCTCTAGTAGATAAGTTTTATATGGAGTGGATAAAATCTCTTATAGATTTTTACTTTTATGGGCAAAAAGAGGAGGCTGTGGCAAGATTGGAGAAGTTACTGTCTCAGTTAAGTGTATCTGAC
Organism: uncultured Streptococcus sp.; assembly: GCA_963524795.1. Lineage (GTDB taxonomy): Bacteria > Bacillota > Bacilli > Lactobacillales > Streptococcaceae > Streptococcus. The sequence goes on along the minus strand of CAURIB010000050.1, from coordinate 5,558 downwards.
TTGAACTACCTTCAAGTTTCAAATACTCTATTCAATTTTTATTACGATATTGAAGATTTAGAGAGTTTTAATGAAATTCGAAAAAAGTTAGAGTATCAAGTAAATCAACTCAAGTTAAACACAATCGAAGAATTAAACCTTTCTATTAAATGTAATTATAATGTTTGTCGCTATCTATGGTTGCAGAATAATACTGAAGAGGCTATTACTAAAATCACGGATACGATAAAGCAATGTAAGACGTATAGAACAACGTATCTTTTGGCTGATTTGTATTTATTGATGGGAAATGTAAGTAAGAGTTTTTCTTCTAAAGTTGCAGTAAAAGAGTACTTTGAAACGGCTTATTTCCTGTATAAGCTTGAGGGAAATATGTCAATGGCTCTTAAAATCGAGCATTATATTGCAGATATAACAGAATAGTAAAGACGATGTTCAATTAAGCATCGTTTTTTTTAATCCAGAAAGATACAAATATGTATTTAATAAAAATAAATAAAAAAATATTATAAAAATAATTGACATAATAACATTGAAGTGCTAAACTAAAGGCAAAAAATAAAATAAAAGGAAAGAAAGCTGTGAATATCAATAAGAAAACGTTTTATACAATTACTTTTGGTGAGTTTATATCAAATGTTGGAGATAGATTTCAGAAAATTGCTTTTCCAATCTTAATTTACCAAGAATTTCATTCGTCTTTTGCAATGGGAGGAATGGTGATTATTGAATTGTTACCTCAATTCTTCTTGGGATTTGTTATGGGTTACTTATTAGATAATTTTAATAAGAAAAAAATACTATTATGGTCTACCTTAATACCTGCATTATTATGTAGTGTAATTCCGATATTATCTAAATATTCAGTTTCTATATTTTTTTACTATGTTATTGCATTTTTACTTCCTTTATTTTCGACACTTTTTCAAACAGGATTCTCAGTCATTACCCCTGCCTTATTTGAGAAGGAAGAATTGCAAAAATATAATTCTCAGTTTCAAGGTGTACGAACTATTTCAAAATTAATTTCTCCAGCTCTTGCAGGGGTTCTAATGTTAAAATTTAATATTAATAGCATTTTTTTTATTAATAGTGCTTCTTTCTTGTTATTATTTCTTTCAATCCTAATTTCATATATTCCAGATCAAGAAAACAAGGAGAATGGTAATGATGATATAAAAGAAATTTTTGTAGGTTTTAAAGAGAACTTTACAAATATTAAATTGAGGATTTCTTTACTCTTTACTATTGTTGTGAATATCGCTATGCTAGGTTTCAATGCAACGATTATTTTTTATTTACAGGATCAATTAAAATTATCAAATAGTCTTGTTGGGATTGTTTACTCAATTGCTGGATTTGGAAGTTTGATAGCAGTAACCTTTCTTTCTACTTTTTTGAATAAGAAGGATGCCTTTATCTTGATGAATATATCAATGGCAACCATCCCACTTGTCATTATGGCGAGTGGAATAGTAGAAAATTGGATATTTTTTGGAATTTGTTATTCAATTTTGAGTGGATTAATTACAATAGCTTCTGTTTCGATTACAACAATACAGCAGCAAGAAAGTACTGTGTATAATATTGGAAAGATACTTTCTAGCTCTTTTGTAATAGCTACTGTTTTTGCTCCTTTTGGAGGGATATTGGCTTCTTATTTTAATTGGCTTTTAAACCCGAGATTGAGTCTAGTTATTTTGGGCTTACTAAGTAGTCTATTAGTTATTCTTATAAAGAGTTATGAAAAAAAGCTAACTAAGAAAAAGAACTGCAATATTTATTAAGGAAGATTAGTAGAACAATGATCATTAGAATTAAATATTATTAATTAGTAGTAAAATAAAAAATTGAAAAAGGTTTTACATAATGTACTATATAATTTAGATTTAATAATTATTAAGTGTGCAGAAATAGAGTTTTGCGATATTATCTATGAACAAGAAAATCACTATGATTTCTATAAGTATCTTAAAAATAAGTATGATATGCTAGATTATACTTCCTGTCTAATAAGAGTTAGCTATTCTAGCTAAACAATTTAAGATGTTATAATCCAAATGAAATCGAGTGAAAAGTCTGTTCAAACAAGAACAACTATATTTAAAAATAGTGAGGTAGAAAAAGAAAAAAGTTCTAGTCAAATTTCATTTCTTACAAAAATATTAGGGTTATTCCAAAAATAATTGAGACAAAAATTTGATTGAATATTGATCAAGTTTATATTAAATCCTAATAGAATATGCTTTCTAGACATATTTTATATCCCTGTAAGCAGTTTCCTTGACATCTTATTTTTTTTGCGTTATCATATGTCCATATAATATATGGGAGTCTGTGTACAGTCTGAGAGGAAGTGTTAAACTTCGACCGCACCTGATCTGGGTAATGCCAGCGTAGGGAACGATACTTGGCCTATTTTTGCACCTTTTTCATATATGAAAGAGGTTTTTCTTTTTTCAAAGAAAAACTGTAACTTAGAAGGAGGTTTTAATGAAAGCAAGCATTGCTTTACAAGTCCTGCCCCTGTCACAAGGGATTGACCGCATAGCTCTTATCGATCAAGTCATTGCTTATCTGCAAGCTCAAGATGTTACCATGGTAGTGACACCATTTGAAACGGTCTTAGAGGGAGACTTTGATAAACTCATGAGCATTCTAAAAGAAGCGTTAGAAGTGGCAGGTCAAGGGGCAGACAATGTTTTTGCCAATGTGAAAATAAATATAGGAGAGATTTTAAGCATCGATGAGAAACTTGAAAAGTATAATGAGACGGCATATTAGTCTGCTAGGATTTTTGGGTGTCTTATCTCTTTGGCAGGTAGCGGGTTTGTTAAAACTCTTACCAAAATTTATCCTGCCAACTCCACTTGAAATCCTCCAGTCTTTTGTTCGTGACAGAGAATTTCTCTGGTACCACAGCTGGGCAACCTTGAGAGTAGCTCTACTAGGTTTGGTGTTAGGTGTCTTGATAGCCTGTATCATGGCCGTCCTTATGGATAGTCTGGGCTGGTTAAATGACCTGATTTACCCAATGATGGTGGTTGTCCAGACCATACCGACTATTGCCATAGCCCCTATCCTAGTTTTATGGCTGGGGTATGGGATTTTGCCCAAGATTGTCTTGATTATCTTGACGACAACTTTCCCTATTATCGTCAGTATTCTAGATGGATTTAGGCATTGTGACAAGGATATGCTGACCTTGTTTAGTCTGATGCGAGCCAATCCTTGGCAAATCCTGTGGCATTTTAAAATCCCAGTCAGTCTGCCTTACTTTTATGCAGGTCTGAGGGTCAGTGTCTCCTACGCCTTTATCACAACAGTGGTATCTGAGTGGTTGGGAGGCTTTGAAGGACTCGGTGTCTACATGATTCAGTCTAAAAAACTGTTTCAGTATGATACCATGTTTGCCATTATTATTCTGGTGTCGATTATCAGCCTTTTGGGTATGAAGTTGGTCGATATTAGTGAAAAATATGTGATTAAATGGAAACGTATTTAAAGAGCGTTTTAGAAAAAGAAAAGAGGAAATGAAAATGAAGAAAACATGGAAAGTGTTTTTAGCGCTTGTGACAGCTCTTGTAGCTGTCGTGCTGGTGGCTTGTGGTCAAGGGACTGCTTCTAAGGACAACAAAGAAGCAGAACTCAAGAAAATTGACTTTATCCTAGACTGGACACCCAATACCAACCACACAGGGCTTTATGTAGCCAAGGAAAAAGGTTATTTCAAAGAGGCTGGAGTGGATGTTGATTTGAAATTGCCACCAGAAGAAAGTTCTTCTGACTTGGTTATCAATGGTAAGGCGCCATTTGCAGTGTACTTCCAAGACTATATGGCTAAGAAATTGGAAAAAGGAGCGGGAATTACCGCCGTTGCAGCGATTGTAGAACACAACACATCAGGAATTATCTCTCGTAAGTCTGATAACATCAACAGTCCTAAAGACTTGGTTGGTAAGAAATATGGAACTTGGAATGACCCGACTGAGCTTGCTATGTTGAAAACCTTGGTAGAAACTCAAGGAGGAGACTTTGAGAAGGTCGAAAAAGTACCAAACAACGACTCAAACTCAATCACACCGATTGCCAATGGCGTTTTTGATGCTGCCTGGATTTATTATGGTTGGGATGGAATTCTTGCCAAATCTCAAGGTGTGGACGCTAACTTCATGTACTTGAAAGATTATGTCAAGGAGTTTGACTACTACTCACCAGTTATCATTGCAAACAACGATTATCTGAAAGACAACAAAGAAGAAGCTCGCAAAGTCATCCAAGCCATCAAAAAAGGCTACCAATACGCTATGGAGCACCCAGAAGAAGCTGCAGATATCCTCATCAAGAATGCACCTGAGCTCAAGGATAAACGTGACTTTGTCATCGAATCTCAGAAATACTTGTCAAAAGAATACGCAAGCGACAAGGACAAATGGGGACAATTTGATGCGGATCGCTGGAATGCCTTCTACAAATGGGATAAGGAAAATGGAATCCTCAAGGAAGACTTGACTGACAAAGGTTTCACTAACGAATTTGTAAAATAATGACAGAAATTAGACTAGAACATGTAAGCTATGCCTACGATGATGAGAAGATTTTAGAAGATATTAACCTACAAGTGACTTCAGGTGAAGTTGTCTCTATCCTAGGCCCCAGTGGTGTAGGAAAGACCACACTCTTTAACCTGATTGCAGGCATTTTAGAAGTCCAGTCTGGACGAATCATTCTTGATGGAGAGGAAAATCCTAAGGGGCGCGTGAGCTATATGCTACAAAAGGATCTGCTCTTGGAACATAAGACGGTTCTTGGCAATATCATCCTGCCCCTCTTGATTCAAAAAGTGAATAAGGCAGAAGCCATTGCCCGTGTGGATGAAATCCTTGCTACCTTCCAGTTGACGGCTGTAAGAGACAAGTACCCTCATGAACTCAGCGGTGGGATACGACAGCGTGTGGCTTTACTTCGTACCTATCTTTTTGGACATAAGCTCTTTCTTCTAGACGAGGCCTTTAGCGCTTTGGATGAGATGACTAAGATGGAACTTCATGCTTGGTATCTGGAGATTCACAAACAGCTAGGGTTGACGACCTTGATCATTACGCATAGTATCGAGGAAGCCCTCAATCTTAGTGACCGTATCTATATCTTGAAAAATAGGCCTGGACAGATTGTTTCTGAAGTCAAACTCGACTGGTCTGAAACTGAAGACAAGGAAGTTCAAAAAATTGCCTATAAACGGCAAATCTTGGCAGAATTAGGCTTAGATAAGTAGAAAAATAGAGAGTTAGAGTTGGTGAGGTTGATACTTTGCCATCTCTTTTTTGTCTATAAATGGGAATTCTGATAGATAAAAAGTGATATAATTGACCTATGGTGATGTGATGAAAAAAGAAGAAATTAAAAAATATTTAGACACAGATCTTAAATTTTATGTTAATGGCCGAGGTGCTTGTTTCTTATCGAACATATGTGTCGTTGGTTATGATTATGAAGGCCAGTACAAGTTGTGTGGTACTAAATGACTTGAGTGACTTTAGAATATAGGAAAAAAGCAA
>CAURIB010000049.1:0-10550 GCA_963524795.1 uncultured Streptococcus sp. | reverse complement strand
AGTAGAAATGGCTACGACGACCGTTCACACCTTCAGTCACGATACGAGATTGTCCCTTAGGCAACTGATCAGTTTCACGAGTAATAGTTGTAAATGGAATTTCTTCAGTTTGGATGTCAACTCTTGGTTTGTTTTCAGCGATAGCAGCTTGTCCTTTTTCATCACCAAGGTGAGTGACAGGGTTCCCCACTTCAATCACTTGAGCGACAGGTTCTTGCGCTACGACACTTGTAACCAATGTTTTAACTTCAGTTCCGTCAGCAGCAGTAGTCACAGAGTAGAAATGGCTACGACGACCGTTCACACCTTCAGTCACGATACGAGATTGTCCTTTAGGTAATTGATTAGTTTCACGAGTGATGGTTGTAAATGGAATTTCTTCATTTTGGATGTCAACTCTTGGTTTGTTTTCAGCGATAGTAGCTTGTCCTTTTTCATCACCAAGGTGAGTAACAGGGTTCCCCACTTCTATCACTTGAGTGATAGGTTCTAGGCTTACTTCACTGTTTACTAGAGTCTTAACTTCGGTTCCATCCGTAGCCGTAGTTACAGAATAGAAGTAGTTGCGACGACCGTTCACACCTTCAGTCACGATACGAGATTGTCCCTTAGGCAACTGATCAGTTTCACGAGTAATAGTTGTAAATGGAATTTCTTCAGTTTGGACATCAAGTTTAGGAAGTTCCTCAGTTGTAGCTGCTTGCCCCTTTTCATCACCAAGGTGAGTGACAGGGTTCCCTACTTCCACCACTTGAGTGATAGGTTCTAGGCTTACTTCGCTGCTTACTAGAGTTTTAACTTCAGTTCCGTCCGCAGCCGTATTTACAGAATAGAAGTAGCTGCGACGACCGTTCACACCTTCAGTCACGATACGAGATTGTCCCTTAGGCAACTGATCAGTTTCACGAGTAATAGTTGTAAATGGAATTTCTTCAGTTTGGACATCAAGTTTAGGAAGTTCCTCAGTTGTAGCTGCTTGCCCCTTTTCATCACCAAGGTGAGTGACAGGGTTCCCAACTTCAATCACTTGAGCGACAGGTTCTTGCGCCACGACACTTGTAACCAATGTTCTAACTTCAGTTCCGTCCGCACCCGTAGTTACAGAATAGAAGTAGCTGCGACGACCGTTTACACCTTCAGTCACGATACGAGATTGTCCCTTAGGCAATGCATCAGTTTCACTAGTGATGGTTGTAAATGGAATTTCTTCATTTTGGATGTCAACTCTTGGTTTGTTTTCAGCAATAGTAGCTTGTCCTTTTTCATCACCAAGGTGAGTGACAGGGTTCCCCACCTCTACCACTTGGGTGATAGGTTCTAGGCTTACTTCACTGCTTACTAGAGTCTTAACTTCAGTTCCGTCAGCAGCAGTAGTCACAGAGTAGAAATGGCTACGACGACCGTTCACACCTTCAGTCACGATACGAGATTGTCCCTTAGGCAACTGATCAGTTTCACGAGTAATAGTTGTAAATGAAATGTCTTCAGTTTGGACATCTAGTTTAGGAAGTTCATCAGTTGTAGCTGCTTGCCCTTTTTCATCACCAAGGTGAGTGACAGGATTACCAACTTCTACCACTTGAGTGATAGATTCTTTTGTGACTTTGTCTTCAAGAACTGTTTCGGTTTCCTTACCATTTTCAGTAGTAACTGAGACGTAGATTGTACGTTCTCCTTTGACACCGACAGTGATGACTTTTTCTTGTCCTGCTGGGAGGTTAGGATTGTCTTTCTTAACGATTTCAAAAGGAATTTCTTCTGTCTTAACGAGAAGCTCTGGTCGGTTTTCAACAGCAGCAGGAGCTTCGCTTTCATCAAGACTTCCTGAGTGAGTTGCGGCTGGCTTAAGCCCTAGTCTAGCTGCTTTAAGATTAGCTACGAGGGCATCCAACTCAGCTTGTTTACTACGGTTAAGATTGTAGTTCAGAGCATCTTTAGCAGCTTTGAGAGCGTCGAGGCTTTCTGTGCTATATCCTTCTAAGTTTTCAGGGATTTGAGCAAGTTCTTCGCGTAGTGCTTTGTAGTCAGCACGGAAGTAGTCTTTGTTGTGATCTGCAAAAGCAGTCATAAGTTCAAAGATTTCTTCTTCCTTATATTCTGCGCTTGGTCTATCAGCCCAGATAGCTAGCATACTACCAATAGTAGGTAGGTCAACTTCAGGGTATTTAGTTGAAGCTAGCTGGTTAAATGGAGTTTTTTCAGTATTTTCAATAGCTTTCTTGAGGAAGCCACCACCATCTTCTGGTTTTTGACCGAGAATGTAGTACCAGTCTCCATTCGTGTTAAGGAATTTGTACCCCTTACTTGCTAGGTATTGAGGAGATGCAAGGTTGTAACCCCACCATCCTTTAGACCAGTAAGAGATGATAACATCTTTATCAAACTCAACATCATCCTTGTCTTCATAGTAGAAGCCGTCGTTAAAGGCCATTGGTTGAAGACCTTTTTCTTTAGCCATGGCAGCTAAGCTATTAGCGTATTCAGCAAATTTACCGTAGAGGCCGTACCACTTGAGGTAGTACCAACCTTGAGCGTTGGTAGCATCATTGGCATACTCATCTGTACCATAGTTAAAGATCTTAGTTTTACCTGCAAAGAAGTCCATGTACTTGCCGATAAGAGCTTTTGTAAAGTTCATTGCTTCTTCGTTTTCAAGGTCCATGGTTGTTTTTGAAACCTTGTCAAAGTTAGCTTGAGGGTTTGCGATGCCCAATTTTTCCATAGCGACAAGCATAGCATCCATGTGACCTGGGCTATTGATAGCTGGGATGAGTCCAATACCTTTGTCCTTAGCATACTGGATAAGTTCAGTAATTTCAGCTTGGTTCAAAGTTGTTCCGTTTGGATCATCGTAGTAAGATTTTGTTCCTTCAATGATGGCATTTTTCACATCGTCACTTGCATAGGTCTTACCGTTTGCAGTGATAGTCATGTCATCAAGTAGGAAGCGAAGTCCATCATTTCCAAGGAGGAGATGGATGTCAGAGTAGCCAAGTTCGCTAGCCTTGTCAACGATACGTTTAAGTTGGTCTAGTGTGAAGTATTTACGACCAGCATCGATAGAGATAACCTTGTTCTTAGCTAGTTTTTCAACTTCGCGTTTAGCGTCCTCTTCTTTTTGAGCTTCTGGAGTGAAGGTCAAGTTGCTAACAGCTTCCTGGAGTTTTGCGATCGCTTGATCAATAGTATCTTGTTGAGCACGGCTGAGGTTGCCATCAAGAGAACGAATGGCTTTTTCAGCTTCTTTAACGGCTGCAATACTTTCTGCTGTGTAGCGAGTAAGGTCTGTTGGAACTTCTTTCAGAGCTTGTTCCGCAGACTCGTAGTCAGCAGCGAAATATTCAGCATTTGAATTTGCGAATTGGCGCATGAGCTTGAATAGACGAGATGGAGAGTAGCGGGCAGATGGAGTATCAGCCCAAGCAGCTACCATACCACCGATGATAGGGATATCAGCTCCTTCTGTTTTTGGTACAGAAGTAATTGGTGTGCTCTTAATACCATTCAATCCTTGATCAAGGTTGTACCAACCTTGTCCATCAGCATTACGGCCGAGAACGTAGTACCAAGCATCGTTAGTGTTGAGGATTTCGTGCCCTTTTTCAACTAGTAGTTTAGAAGAAGCGACATCGTAACCACCCCAGCCACCAGTCCACATAGACACGATGATATCTTTATCAAAGGTACCAAAACTTGTATCACTATTATAGTAGATACCGTCGTTGAAGGCCATTGGTTTAAGACCATGAGATTTAACGATACGAGCTAGGTCGTTAGCGTAGGCGATGAATTTGTCATAACCCTTGTCTGGAAATCCATCTTCTGGATACCATTTATAGGCTTGAAGAACGCTCCATCCTTTGGCATCAGTAGCATCATTAGCGTACTCATCCAAACCGATATTGAAGATTTCAGACTTGCCAGCAAAGTAAGCTGCGTATTTATCAATCAAGGCCTTTGTAAAGGCCACAGCCTTTTCGTTGTCAAGGTCAACAGTACGTTCTGATTCTTTGCCAAAGTAGTTGAAGTTAGGTTTTTCAATACCAAGTTCTTTCATGGCATTGAGGATAGCATCCATGTGACCAGGACTGTTAACTGTTGGGATAAGGCCGATACCTTTATCTTTAGCATAGTTAATCAAGTCGGTCATTTGGCTTTCAGTTAGGTGATTACCATTTGGATCGTTGTAGTAGGCATTAGTTCCGTTTTCGACAGCACGTTTGACATCGTCGCTGGCATAAGTCTTGTCACCAACAGTTAGAGACATATCGTCAAGCATAAAGCGCAAGCCATCATTTCCAACTAAAAGGTGAAGATCAGTATAGCCATAGTGTTTTGCCTTGTCGATAATTTCTTTTAGTTGATCTGGAGAGAAGTATTTACGTCCAGCATCAATAGAAACGATTTTCTTTTTAGCGAGTTTTTCATTGACTTGAGCAGCTCTCTCTGTAGCGACTACAGGAGCTTCAACCTTAGAAACTTTTTTGTCTTCTTCCTTAGCTTCTTCAGCAACTTCTGGCTTAGCTGGGGATTCTTCAGTTGAAACGTGTTCTTCTACAGATGGAGCGCTTTCGATTTTTGGAGCTTCTGTGTTAGTTACAGGAGTTGCTGTTTCTGTTGCTGGGACTTCCGCAAGTTTTTCCTGACTAGCCTGTGGAGACGCCTCTCCTGCGGCTTGAAGAGTAGGTTGATTCTCTGTTGCTGGGACGACTCCATCAGCAGCAACTGCCTGAGCATGAAAGGCAAAGCCGATCAATACAGAAGCTGCTCCGATTGCGTATTTACGAATAGAGAAACGCTGTTTGTTTTCTGGTTTCATTAAGTAACCTCCCTGTTATTTTTGGTAGCGTTTTCATAAAACTAATTCCATTGTATTATCTGAATCTAGTAAAGTCAAGCTTTTTAGGAAAATAACTATAAAAAATATAAGAAGTACTTAAATTAGAGTCATTTTAGTTTTTAACTCTCTTTTTAGTAAAATTACTCCAAATTATAGTTTAAACTTATTGGATAATTTTTCATGAGAAATCTCATGCTAGCATAAAAATAGAAAAGCCTGAGACAAATATCTCAGACTTACTTTTTAATGTTTAGTGATCACGATCACATGAAATAAACTTAATCTTATAGAAATCAGAACGTTTATAGGTCTCAATGTATTCCAACACTTGACCAGTTGACTCAAGCTTAGTTGTCTTGGTTTGGAGAACAGTTGGGAACTGGGAGTCGATTCCTAGGATAGAAACAGCATGTTCTGGAGTCGGAAATACAATTTCATTGATTTCTTCAAAATGCTCGTCATTCATATGAATGTGGTAGTCTAATTTGAAACGATTATAGATAGAACTATAATATTCTAGATCTGGATAGTTTGCATTGATGTATTGTTCAGGGATATAAGATGTGTGGTAGATATAAGTAACACCGTTTGATTCACGGATACGTTCAATTTTGTAATAAAATTGATCGCCACGTAGGCCGAGTTTTTCTAAATATTTAAGATCGTTGCCACGTTCAATAGAAAGAACAGTGACTTTATCATCTTTCGTTTCGAAGATTTCTACATCAGAAAATTCTACAAGTTTGTGCTTGCGTGCGCGAGCCACAAAGGTTCCCTTTCCTTGTTGGCGGACAATATAGCCGTCTTTAGCAAGGTCATTTAAGGCGCGAACAACAGTGATTGAACTTACATCATACATCGCAATCAATTCTGCTTCAGTGTAGAACTTATCTCCACTAGCGAATTGACCTGAAATGATTTTGTTTTTCAATTCATCTTTGATATATTGATACTTTGGAATTGCCATATTTTCACCTCATTTTTTCCTTCTCCATTTTGATTCTACCATAATTAGTTTGAAAATGATAGTATTTATAGTATAAAAATATAAAATAATAGACTAAGTGATTGACTTATATATTTTTTACCATTAAAAATTCATGAAATCAAGTCATTTAGGCGGAAAAAATTTAATATAAAATACTTTTTTTGAAGAATTTTAGAAAACAATTCAGTAAAAAAAAGAAAAATTTTAAATAATTTTTTAAAAATCTATTGACAAGATGGCTTCATTGGTTTATTATTTAATATAACAACAAATGAAAGCGCAAACGGAAAAGTATGGGGTGGTGAAATGACAAGATTTAAAATTGAGGATGATTTTTACCTAGATGGGAAACCATTCAAAATTTTATCTGGTGCCATTCATTATTTTAGAATTCCTGAAGATGACTGGTATCATTCATTATACAATCTCAAGGCTTTAGGTTTCAACACTGTTGAAACATACGTCGCTTGGAATTTGCATGAGCCAACTGAAGGAAACTTCAATTTTGAAGGCAATCTTAATATTGATAAATTTCTTCAGACAGCTCAGGATTTAGGCTTGTATGCTATTGTACGACCATCTCCTTTCATCTGTGCAGAGTGGGAGTTCGGTGGTTTACCAGCATGGCTTTTAACTAAAGACATGCGAATCCGTTCCTCTGATCCAGCCTATGTAGAAATGGTAGGACGCTACTACGATCATTTACTTCCACGTCTTGTTTCAAGATTGTTGGATAATGGTGGTAACATCCTCATGATGCAGGTTGAAAATGAGTACGGTTCCTATGGTGAAGACAAGACATACTTGCGTGAGATTCGCCGATTGATGGAAGAACGTTCAGTTACTTGTCCGCTCTTTACATCTGATGGACCATGGAGAGCTACTTTGAAAGCTGGAACCTTGATCGAAGATGATCTCTTTGTAACAGGGAACTTTGGCTCGAAAGCTAACTTCAACTTCTTGCAAATGCAAGAGTTCTTTGATGAGTATGGTAAGAAATGGCCGCTCATGTGTATGGAATTCTGGGATGGATGGTTTAATCGTTGGAAAGAGCCAGTCATCACGCGTGATGCAGAAGAGTTGGCAGAAGCTGTTCACGAGGTTCTAGAGCAAGGCTCTATCAACCTTTACATGTTCCACGGTGGAACCAACTTTGGTTTTATGAATGGTTGTTCAGCTCGAGGAACCATTGATTTACCACAAGTAACATCTTATGATTATGATGCTCTTCTTGATGAAGCTGGAAATCCAACTGCTAAATACATGGCAGTTAAAGAAATGATGGCTACTTATTATCCTGAGTATCCACAATTAGAACCGCTTTACAAAGAAAGCATGGAAGTTGAAAATATTCCACTGGTTGAGAAAGTTTCTCTATTTGAAACCTTGGATAGTTTAACAAGTCCAACTGAAAGTCTCTATCCTAAGAAAATGGAAGAGTTGGGACAAAGCTACGGCTACCTTCTCTATCGTACAGAAGCTAGCTGGGATGCAGAGGAAGAACGCATCCGCATCATTGATGGACGCGATAGAGCTCAACTATTTGTAGATGGGAAATGGGTCGCAACCCAGTACCAGACTGAAATTGGAGAAGATATCTTCTATCAAGGAGAAAAGAAAGCGCTCTCTAGATTTGACATCCTTATTGAAAATATGGGGCGTGTCAATTACGGGCATAAGTTCCTAGCAGATACACAACGAAAAGGAATTCGTACAGGTGTTTGCAAAGACCTACACTTTATGCTTAACTGGGAACACTATCCGCTTCCACTTGATAATCCTGAAAAGATTGATTTTTCAAAAGGATGGACAGAAGGACAACCTGCCTTTTACGCCTTTGACTTTGAAGTCAAGGAGCCCAAGGACACCTACTTAGAACTATCTGAGTTTGGCAAAGGGATTGCCTATGTCAATGGCCGTAATCTAGGCCGTTTCTGGAATGTTGGTCCAACCTTATCGCTTTATATTCCACACAGCTATCTCAAAGAAGGTGCTAACCGCATCATTATCTTTGAAACTGAAGGGGATTATAAAGAGCACATACATTTAACTCGTAAACCTACACTAAAACACATAAAGGGGGAAAACTTATGACAATTGTAGGATGCCGTATCGATGGACGTTTGATCCACGGACAAGTAGCCAATCTTTGGTCTGCTAAACTCAATGTTTCACGTATCATGGTCGTTGACAATGAGGTTGTGAACAATGACGTTGAGAAGAGCGGATTGAAACTTGCAACACCACCAGGTGTAAAACTTAGTATCTTGCCGGTTGATAAAGCGGCAGCCAATATCCTTGCTGGCAAATATGACAGCCAACGTCTCTTGATTGTAGCACGCAAACCTGACCGTTTCCTTGGTTTGGTTGAAGCAGGCGTACCGCTTGAAACAGTCAATGTCGGCAACATGTCTCAAACACCAGAAACTCGTTCTATCACACGTTCAATCAACGTTGTAGATAAAGACGTAGAAGATTTCCACAAATTGGCGGAAAAAGGTGTTAAACTTACTGCTCAAATGGTTCCAAATGATCCAGTTTCAGACTTTTTGAGCTTATTAAAATAGGAAAAAATTTTTAGGAGGTCATTGTTATGATACAATGGTGGCAAATTTTACTTCTCACTCTGTACTCAGCTTATCAAATCTGTGATGAGTTGACGATCGTTTCTTCTGCAGGTTCCCCTGTATTCGCTGGTTTCATTACTGGTTTGATCATGGGAGATTTGACAACTGGTTTGTTTATCGGTGGTAGCTTGCAGTTGTTTGTCCTTGGGGTAGGTACCTTCGGTGGTGCTTCTCGTATCGACGCAACTTCTGGTGCGGTTCTTGCGACAGCTTTCTCAGTTTCACAAGGTATCGAAACAGATCTTGCGATCACTACAATCGCTGTACCAGTAGCGGCACTTTTGACTTACTTCGACGTACTTGGTCGTATGACTACTACATTCTTCGCACACCGTATTGATGCTGCGATCGAACGCTTTGACTACAAAGGAATCGAACGTAACTATCTTCTTGGTGCAGTTCCTTGGGCTCTATCTCGTGCCCTTCCAGTATTCTTCGCCCTTGCTTTCGGTGGAGAATTCGTACAAGGTGTTGTAAACCTTGTTAAAGAATACCAATGGGTTGCAGACGGTTTGACTCTTGCAGGTCGTATGCTTCCAGGTCTTGGATTCGCTATCTTGCTTCGTTACCTTCCAGTTAAACGTAACCTTCACTACCTTGCTATGGGATTCGGTTTGACAGCTATGTTGACTGTTCTTTACTCAAACGTAACAAGCCTTGGTGGAGCAGTTGCTGGAATCATTGGCACTCTTCCTGCTGAAGTTGCTGAAAAAATTGGCTTTGTTAACAACTTCAAAGGATTGTCTATGATCGGTATCTCTATCGTAGGGATCTTCCTTGCGGTTGTTCACTTCAAGAACAGCCAAAAAGTTGCTGTAGCAGCACCTTCTACACCATCAGAAAGTGGGGAAATTGAAGATGACGAATTCTAATTACAAATTAACAAAAGAAGATTTTAATCAAATTAACAAACGTAGCTTGTTCACTTTCCAATTGGGATGGAACTACGAACGTATGCAAGCATCAGGTTACCTTTACATGATCTTGCCACAATTGCGTAAAATGTATGGAGATGGAACTCCTGAGTTGAAAGAAATGATGAAAGTTCATACTCAATTCTTCAACACTTCACCATTCTTCCACACAATTATCGCTGGTTTTGACCTTGCTATGGAAGAAAAAGATGGCGTTGGTTCAAAAGATGCGGTTAACGGTATCAAGACAGGTTTGATGGGACCATTCGCTCCTCTTGGAGATACTATCTTTGGTTCACTTGTACCTGCTATCATGGGATCTATCGCTGCAACAATGGCTATTGCTGGTCAACCTTGGGGTATCTTCCTTTGGATTGCAGTTGCAGTAGCGTATGACATCTTCCGTTGGAAACAGTTGGAATTTGCATACAAAGAAGGGGTTAACCTTATCAACAACATGCAAAGTACTTTGACAGCTTTGATTGAAGCTGCATCTGTACTTGGTGTATTCATGATGGGTGCTCTTGTAGCAACAATGATCAACTTTGAAATTTCATACAAATTACCAATCGGTGAAAAGATGATTGACTTCCAAGACATCTTGAACTCAATCTTCCCACGTTTGCTTCCAGCAATCTTCACTGCATTTATCTTCTGGTTGCTTGGTAAGAAAGGTATGAACTCTACAAAAGCTATCGGTATCATCATTGCTCTTGCTGTTGGACTTTCATTCATCGGTAAATTCTTACTTGGAATGGGCGCATAATTTATGAGTAAATCATTGATTTTAGTGAGCCATGGACGTTTCTGTGAAGAACTTAAAGGTAGCACAGAAATGATTATGGGTCCACAGGACAACATTCATGCGGTAGCTCTTCTTCCAGAAGATGGACCAGAAGATTTCACTGCGAAATTTGAAGCTGCTGTCGAAGGTTTGGATGATTTCCTAGTCTTTGCTGACCTCCTTGGTGGAACACCATGTAACGTGGTGAGCCGTCTGATTATGGAAGGTCGTGACATCGAACTCTATGCAGGAATGAACCTTCCAATGGTCATTGAGTTTATCAATGCGAGTCTAACTGGCGCTGATGCAGATTATAAGAGTCGTGCTTCAGAAAGCATTGTCAAAGTTAATGATTTATTGGCAAGCTTCGACGACGATGAAGATGAATAATACTCTT
>CAURIB010000048.1:0-10845 GCA_963524795.1 uncultured Streptococcus sp. | reverse complement strand
AACAAAACACCCCAAAAGTTAGATTTTTTCTGTCTAACTTTTGGGGTGCAGTTCATTTCAGAGAATTTTTTATTATTCTTCATCTGGTGTGAGAATCATCGGAATGATGATTGGTTCACGTTCAGTATTTTCGTAAAGGAATGGTCGAATGGCGTTTACGATAGCGCCATTAACAGATTGGACGCTGGCATCTTTGTTTTTCAAAGCGATGCGAATTGCATTGAAAAGGATACGTTGGCTTTGGCGAATCAAGTCGCCAGACTCTCTCATGTAGACAAATCCACGGCTGAGAATATCTGGTCCAGATAGAATCATCTGAGACTTGAAGTCAACGGTTGCGACAGCTAGAACGACACCGTCTTCAGATAAATCACGACGATCTTTGAGGACAGCAGCGCCGATTTCACCGATACGATTTCCATCGACATAGATATCTTGGGCGTTGAAATGACCTGCGATACGGGCAGAGTTTGCAGTGAGGGCAAGCACATCACCATTACTCATGATAAAGATATTGTCCTTCTCTACGCCAGTATCCACCGCTAGCCCAGCGTGAACTTTCTGCATGCGGTATTCACCGTGAACAGGCATGAAGTATTTTGGTTTGATGAGGCGGAGCATGAGTTTTTGCTCTTGCTGGCCACCGTGTCCAGAAGTATGGATGTTGTTAATCTTACCATGGATAACTTCAACACCAGCCTCAGAAATGATGTTAATCAATTTGTTGACGCTAGTGGTGTTTCCTGGAATTGGACTAGATGAGAAGATAACGGTATCGCCAGGTTGGAGTTGCACTTGACGGTGGGTTCCGTTAGCGATACGAGAGAGAGCGGCCATAGGCTCGCCCTGACTACCTGTACAGAGGATAAGAATCTCACCCGCAGGATAGTCTTTGATTTCATTTGGCTCGATGAAGGTTCCCTTAGGAGCCTTGATGTAACCAAGTTCAATCCCGTTAACAATAGCCTTTTCCATAGAGCGCCCAAAGACTGCGATCTTACGCCCGGTCTTAACAGCAGCTTCCGTTGCTTGCTGGAGACGGAAGATATTTGAGGCAAAGGATGCAAAGATGATACGTCCCTCGATACCTTGGATGATCTTCATGATTGACTGGCCGACAACCTTTTCAGAGTTTGTAAAGGTTGGCACTTCAGCATTGGTCGAGTCAGAGAGTAAGCAAAGCACTCCGTCTTCACCTAGGGCTGCCATACGGTGCAAGTCTGCAGGTTCACCAACTGGTGTAAAGTCAAACTTGAAGTCTCCCGTACAAACGATTTTCCCTTGAGGTGTATGGATGACGATTCCCAATGGCTCTGGAATCGAGTGGGTTGTTCTAAAGAAAGTTGCTTTAAGGTTTTTAAAGGTCAACTCCGTGTTGTGGTTGATTTCGTGAAGTGTAGCGTTGCGTAAAAGTCCATGTTCTTCGAGTTTTCCACGGATCAAGGCAAGGGCCAGTGGACCTGCATAGATAGGGATATTGGCTTGCTTAAGCAAGAAAGGAATCCCTCCGATATGGTCCTCGTGTCCGTGTGTAATCAAAAGAGCCTTGACGCGGTCGATATTTTCTACAATGTAAGAGTAATCAGGGATAACGTAGTCGATACCAAGTAGGTCATCCTCAGGGAATTTAATCCCTGCATCAACGATGATAATTTCGTCTTGATATTCGATACCATATGTGTTTTTTCCGATTTCTCCTAGACCACCAATGGCAAAAACGCCGACTTCTTCTGGTTTAAGAGTGTAGGCCATATTAGAACTCCGTAATTTCGAATGCGCCAGTTTCTTTTTCGTAGTCTAGCAATTTGTCAGACAAGAGTTCGATATACTCGATATTATATTCTGGACGATTTTCTTCGACAAGTTGGCGAGCAGCGATACGTCCTTCAAGTTCTGAACTAGCATCGATGTCTAAGTATAGTGAGCGTGTTGTTTCACGACGTGGGCTGCGTTCTTTTGTTTCTTGATAAAAAACTTTGTAAATCATATGTTTCCTTTCTGCTTTCAGGTCAGCTATATTCAAAAATGCTCAGTTTGAAGCTGGTTTGATTCCAGTTCATTTTTTGTCTTTATTGACCTTGATTCGTTACAATTATCTCAATTATAACATAAAAAGGGGAATTAGTAAAAGCAGGAAACATGAAAGTAAGGAGCTTGAAATACGTTTCATTTTGCCCTGTAAAAGCATTTGAAACCTTAAGATGCAAGTGCTATAATAAAGTTATAAGAGACGTTTCCATATCAAGGAGGTTGAAAGATGAATGGGCTATTTCCTTTTGCTATCGGTATTCGTTTGGTAGCTTTTATGATTTTTGTTGCCTGTGTTTACGGAGGAAATGTTTTGTATACTCGGCTAGAGCATCGAAAAACCAAATTCCTTTGGAAGATTGGTTTCGTGACTCTGTATTCGTTTTTCCTTCTCCTTGTGACTTATGTGGTCTGGTTTGTGTTTTACTTTGGTTTAAATTCTTGAGCACTTGTCCTGTCTGTTTGGCAGGACATTCTTGTTTCAAAACAAAGAAAATTCCCATGCGCCTTCTTTTGTAGTATAATAGTAAGCAGACAAAAAGATAGGAATGTGTTATGAAAGTATTAGCTTTTGATACGTCCAGCAAGGCTCTTTCTCTTGCTATTTTAGAGGACAAGCAGCTTCTTGCCGAGACGACAATCAATATCAAAAAAAATCACAGTATTACCCTTATGCCAGCCATTGATTTTTTGATGGCTAGTCTAGATTTGACGCCTAAAGATTTGAATCGAATCGTTGTAGCAGAGGGGCCAGGTAGCTACACAGGTTTGCGAATCGCGGTAGCAACTGCCAAGACCTTGGCTCATACCCTGAACATTGAGTTAGTGGGCATGTCCAGCCTTTTAGCTCTGGTACCAAGCCAGCAGGAAGGTTTGGTTGTTCCTTTGATGGATGCGCGTCGCAACAATGTTTATGCAGGATTTTATGAAAATGCTCAACCTGTCTTTCCAGAGGCACATCTGTCCTTTGCAGAAGTTTTGGAGCAAGTCAAAGATACTGAACAAGTCACTTTTGTTGGTGAAGTGGGAGCCTTTGTGGAGCAGATTCAAGAACAACTACCACAGGCTAACTATCAGGAAACCTTGCCAAATGCAGCGAATCTAGCCCTCTGGGCTTGGGATAAGGAAGCAGATTCCTTGCATGACTTTGTGCCAAATTACCTCAAGCGTGTAGAAGCTGAGGAAAACTGGCTCAAAAATCACACTGAGTCTGGAGAATCTTACATTAAACGCCTATGATAGAAATCAAACGAATCCAACAGCAACCTGGTTTGGCGCAGGCAATTTACGCTGTCATGACGGATGTTTACCCAGTTAGCCCTTGGAACTTGGAACAAATCCAAGCAGACCTATCTCAAAATCAGACCTGGTATGCTCTTGCTTTTGATGGGGTAGAAGTGATTGGTTTTCTAGCTGTTCAGGAGAATCTCTTTGAGGCAGAAGTTCTGCAAATTGCTGTCAAGAAAGCTTATCAAGGTCAGGAGGTCGCGTCAGCCTTGTTTGCGATATTGCCGACAGACAAGGAGATTTTTCTCGAAGTCAGAAAGTCAAATCAACGAGCGCAAGCATTTTACAAGAAAGAAAAGATGGCGGTCATCGCTGAGCGAAAGGCCTACTACCATAATCCAGTCGAGGACGCCATCATCATGAAGAGAGAAATAGATGAAGGATAGATATATTTTAGCATTTGAGACATCCTGTGATGAGACCAGTGTCGCCGTACTGAAAAACGACGACGAGCTCTTATCCAATGTCATTGCTAGTCAAATTGAGAGTCACAAACGTTTTGGTGGCGTAGTGCCGGAAGTAGCCAGTCGTCACCATGTCGAGGTCATTACAGCCTGTATCGAGGAGGCGCTGGCAGAAGCAGGGATTACAGAAGAAGATGTAACAGCTGTTGCGGTTACTTATGGACCAGGCTTGGTCGGAGCCTTGCTTGTTGGTTTGTCAGCTGCCAAGGCCTTTGCTTGGGCACATGGACTTCCGCTTATCCCCGTGAACCACATGGCTGGTCATCTCATGGCGGCTCAAAGTGTGGAGCCTTTGGAATTCCCCTTACTAGCTCTATTAGTCAGTGGTGGACACACAGAGTTGGTCTATGTTTCTGAGGCTGGTGATTACAAGATTGTTGGTGAAACTCGTGATGATGCGGTTGGTGAGGCCTATGACAAGGTCGGTCGTGTCATGGGCTTGACCTATCCAGCAGGTCGGGAGATCGATGAACTTGCTCATCAGGGGCAGGATGTGTATGATTTTCCACGTGCCATGATCAAGGAGGACAATCTGGAGTTTTCATTCTCAGGTTTGAAATCTGCCTTTATCAATCTTCACCACAATGCCGAGCAAAAGGGAGAAAGCTTATCCAAGGAAGACCTATCTGCTTCTTTCCAAGCTGCAGTCATGGATATTCTCATGGCTAAAACCAAGAAAGCCCTGGAGAAATATCCTGTTAAAACTCTAGTCGTGGCTGGTGGTGTGGCAGCTAACAAAGGATTGAGAGAACGCTTGGCAGCCGAAATCACTGATGTCAAAGTCATCATTCCACCTCTGCGTCTTTGCGGAGACAATGCAGGAATGATTGCCTATGCCAGCGTCAGCGAGTGGAACAAAGAAAACTTTGCAGGCTTGGAGCTAAATGCCAAACCAAGTCTCGCTTTTGATACTATGGAATAAAAAGTCAGCTTCAAGCTGGCTTTTTTGCTAAAATATTTTATAATATATTAAAAAAGTAAAAATTTTTTACGAATAGAATAGTAAAGGGAATTTTAAAAAGGGAGCTTGCCTATGATTGAAAAACAGGAATTAGGAGAATTTTACAAGGAATTGCGCCTGGCCAGAAAGCTCAAGCAGTCAGATGTGGCTTGTGCTGGACTAACAGCCTCTCAGCTATCCAAGTTCGAACTAGGGCAGTCCATGCTGTCTGCGGATAAGCTGATCCTAGCTATTCAAGGGATAAATGTGACCTTTGATGAGTTTGGGCACAAGCTCAACAACTACCAAGAATCTCCACATATGAAATTTGGTAGAAGGATTGTGGATCGCTTTGCCCATCAAGATATAGCTGGTTTAGAGCAATTGTTGAAAGAAATTGAGCAAGAACAGATGGCGCAGACCTATCGTCGTTTGAACTCTATTGTGATTAAAGATGCTATCCATTCACTAGATAAAAGCTATCCGCTAGCAGAGGAGGATAGCGAGTTTTTAACTACCTATCTCTATGCTATCGAGTCTTGGACTTGGTTTGAACTCTATATCTTTTGCAATACCATGCCTTTCTTGAGCAATCAAGATTTGATCTTTTTATCAACCTCCTTACTCGAAAAATCCAAGGAATTTAAAGAATTGGCACACAATAGACTGTATATGAAAAGTGGCTATCTCAATATCATCTCAGAGCTCATGGAGCGCAAACTTTTCTCTTACATCCCAATCTTTGAAGCTGAGTTGGAGAGCATACTTCGCCCGTATGATGTTTTTGAGAAATTACTGTGGCAATTTTTAAAGAAAATGAATGTTTTCCTTCAGACCAAGGGAATCAACCAAAAAGAGATTGAACACTTTATCCAATCTCTGCAAATATTAGAAAATCCACAATTAACAGCCCTTTTTGAATTACGCTTACAGCAATACAAAGCACTTATCGATTAGCTAGAAATCGCAAATGTGAAATTTCCATCAGAAAAAATGTCAAATATGCGATTTTTAAAAATATGGAATTTTTCGTGTTATACTGTCTTCATTCCATAGTATAGGAGAAAAAAGAATGAAAAAGATCATCTCACGCTACTACTTTTTTGTAGCCATTCTACTTGTCATTGCTTACCAGTATTTTAGTGGTCTAGTTTTACACAGCGACTTTGCTGTTTCTCTATCTGATTTTAGCTATTACTTTTTGGATATGATGTTGAACTTTTTTGTGGTTCTACTTGTTTTTATTTTTATGGTAGGAGCAGGAAAATGGCAACAAATCAACAGTAGAAAATTTAAAGGATCCTATCTTTTCTATTCTTTTTTAGCTTTTCTTGCTTTATTTATTTGGAATTTTATCAAATTTTTCCTATTCCCACCTACCCAAAATGGCCTTGCTTACCAACTCGCTGCTCCAACTTTTACAGGCGCTACAGCATTTTTGATGTATTTTTTCTATCCTGTGATTGCAGGTCCCATTTTTGAAGAGATGATTTATCGTGGATTGGTGATGACAGCTCTGGAAAAAGGGAAGAAGTGGGGACTGGATGTGCTCGGTTCGGCTACTTTATTTGGAATTCTGCATATCAGTAGTCATGGTTGGGTCTTGACAGACTTTTTCGTATATATGGTTGGTGGTATCATATTCGCGGTCTTGTTTAGAGTGACAAAGTCTATTTATTGGCCTATTGGACTGCATATAGTCTATAACGGTATCGGGCATATACTCCCGTTGCTGTTTTAGAGGATTTTCAAAATTTTAAATCAAGGGATGAGTCCTCATCGTGGTGCTTTTGCTTGGGCTGTAGATCCATCAGTTGAGTTGTTTAAGCGTAGTAGAAGGTAGGATACTATAGGAGTTGATTAAATGAAGAAAATGAAAGAAATGAAATTTCACCTAGCAACTGGATTATTAATCTTAGCCAGCTACCTTATATTCAATGTGATCATGCATCCAGACTTTACGAATGCTTTGTCGGATGAGAACTACTATGTTTTACAGGTCTTGTTGATGCTTGTGCTGGGAGTTGTTGCAACTATTATTCTTGTCAAAAGTGAACATTGGAAAGAATGTGGTTGGTTCCAGTTTCGTTGGTCTTACCTAGGTGTTTTCTTTCTTTGTTTTTTCTTATTATTCGTGTGGGTAAATCTAGCAACTCGTATCTTTCCTCGTTCGCAAAATGGAAGTACGGTAGTGGAAGTAGCCACTAGTTTAACAGGAATTAGCTATTTTATTACGCGTGTACTTTACGGTAGCCTTATCGCACCTGTAGTAGAAGAGATTGTTTGTCGTGGGTATGTGATGACAAGCTTGTCTAAATTCAAAAACTACTATATCGATGTTCTTGTTTCTGCTGCCATATTTGGTGCTATGCATGTTTTACAGCATGGTTGGATAACGACAGATTTCATACTCTATTTTGTAATGGGCTTGATATTTTGCATGATATTTCGCTATACACGCTCTATTTATTGGGCCATAGCTTTACATGCTTCATGGAATACCTTCTTACTTATTGTTAGTTTATTGGTGTTTGGATTTTAGAACGGTGATATATGAAAAAGATAATCTCACGCTACTACTTTTTTGTAGCTATGCTATTAGTTATTGCTGACCAGTTCTTCATTCGTCTGGTTTTACACAGCGACTTTACTGCTGGTCTATCTGATTTTGCATTTTATCTATCGAGGCTAATGTTGCATTTTTTTGTGGTTCTGCTTATTTTTATTGTTATGGTTTGGTCAGGGAAATGGCAACAAATCAATAGCAGAAAATTTAAAGTGTCCTATCTTTTCTATTCCTTTTTAGCTCTTCTAGCTTTTTTTGTTTGGAATTTGGTCACATTTTTTATTTTCCCACCTACCCAAAATACAATTTCTTATCAACTAGATTTTCCTACTTTTACAGGTCCTACTGCATTTTTGATGTATTTTTTCTATCCAGTGATTGCAGGTCCCATTTTTGAAGAGATGATCTATCGTGGATTGGTGATGACAGCTCTGGAAAAAGGGAAGAAGTGGGGACTGGATGTGCTTGGTTCGGCTGCTTTATTTGGAATCTTGCATATCAGTAGTCATGGTTGGGTCTTGACAGACTTTTTCGTATATATGGGTGGTGGTCTAATAATGGCAGTCTTTTTTAGAGTGACAAAGTCTATTTATTGGCCTATTGGACTGCATATAGTTAATAATGCCATTGCTCAAATTCTACCTTTGTTATTTTAGTGGATTTTGAGAATTGTAAATAAAGGGAAAAGTCCCCATCGTGGTGCGAAGGAACTTCAGGGATCTTACTTTATTTTGAATTATTATATGACAAAAGGTATTCAAAAATAATTTCAAGGTTTCAATAACTTGCTTTCAAATTCAATCTTATTCAGTCAAGTTGTTTTGTCATGGTTTATCCAGTTTGTTGCAAACTCTAAACTATCAGTATAATTTAAATGTACGTGAGAATGTGATTGAATTTTTATTAAGTAAATCCAAAAGAGATAAAAATGGTATTTTGGTATTTGAATGTGAAGAAAGTTCAGATACATTATTTGATTTTGGTATCGGAAATCTAGGGATTTATTGGTCTATCCTTGGGAAAATATTCCCATTTGAATTTAAAAAGGAGTTGTGATGAAAGTATTTCTTCAAAATAGAGATTTTAGACAATTAACTATCAACCAGTGGATTTCAACGGTTGGGGATACGATTTTTTATCTGGCCTTTTTGAATTATGTGGCAGATGCCTCTTTTGCACCTTTGGCGATTTTACTCATCACGATTTCAGAAACCCTTCCTCAAGTTCTACAAATCTTTCTGGGAGTTTTAGCTGATTTTCAACATCATCGTGTTTGGAAATATACAGTTATTAGTTTTGCAAAATTTTTGCTTTACTCTATAGTGTCCTTGTCGCTTTCAGGGCAGTCCTTTTCCTTGTTGCTAGTAGCATTTATTTGTCTGATTAACCTCTTGTCTGACACATTGAGTTATTTTTCAGGCGCCATGCTCACTCCGATTTTCATTAGAATTATTGGGCAAGAACATCTGGCAGAAGCTATTGGATTTAAACAGTCAACTGTTAGTTTAGTGAAAACAATCAGTAATATTCTAGGAGGAGTCTTACTAGGTATTCTATCCATCCAGTTTATTTCCTTACTGAACGCTCTTACCTTTTTAATCGCATTTTTAGGTATTCTTTTCATAAAAAATGACCTCTTGAAAGTAGAAAAAACTATTAGCTATCAAGAAGGGCTCTCTGTAAAATCCTTTTGCCAGCATTTGGTTCAATCATCGAAATTGATATGGAATATGAATCAGGTGCTCTTGGTTTTGTTTATTATCTCTATTAGTCAAGCAGTGATAAATGTTACAGTTCCTGTTTCTACTCTGTTTTTAAGGAATCAACCCTTTTTGAATTTACAAACAGGTCAATCTCTTGCCTTGCTTTCCACTCTGGAATTAGCAGCCCTTATTGTCGGAAGTTTTGTGAGTGGCTATCTGAAAAATACAATTTCCATAAAACTAGCTCTATATGCCTCACTTGCCATCCAATTACTCCTTTTAGTTGGCTTTGCGATAGTTCGTTTTGACTGGATTCTCATCTTTAGTGCTTTGGATGCCTTTTTTGCAGGTGTTCTCTCTCCTCGACTACAGGAACTCGTTTTTAAACAAATACCTGAGGAGTCAATGGGAGCGGTTCAATCCTCTATCGGCGCCATTACGGTTGTTTTACCTAGCTTATTTACAATAGCTTTGGTAACCATTGCTACTAGCTTTGGAACTCTGGCAGTTAGCTCTGTTTTATTGCTATTCCTTCTAGTTGCCTTTGTCATGCTCTTGAATATTCGTGAAAGTATTTAACGGAGAATTTGTATAATATGTGTTTGAGACTGGCCTCCCAGTCTTTTTCTGTTCTTGTCAATCAGCAGACTTTTTTCTATTTTACGAATATGTTATAATAATTTTTGCTGTGACTGTTTAGAAAGTAGTCGTGAAGGAATGATTAGTGAGGAATTTATGAAAGAAAAAGGATTTTGGGAAGGTGTGCAGGCAGCCATGCCGACGGCTCTGGGTTATGTTAGTATTGGCCTTGCCTGTGGGATTATCGGTTCTCCCTATGTGACACCTGTCGAGATGGGTTTGATGAGTCTCTTTGTTTATGCTGGGAGTGCTCAGTTTGCCATGATAGCCTTGATAGCAGTTCAAGCTCCAGTAGCTGCTATTGCCATGACGGTCTTTTTGATCAATCTGCGCCTCTTTTTGCTGAGTTTGCATGCGTCGACCTATTTTCGCCATACCAGTCTTTGGCAAAACATCGGTATGTCTAGTATCTTGACCGATGAAACCTATGGCGTTTTGATGGGCGAGTTGGTGCATACGGATAAGGTTAACCCCATGTGGATGCACGGGAACAACCTTAACAGCTATGTAGCTTGGTTTGTCGGAACTGTTGTCGGAACTGCTCTAGGTGGTCTTTTACCAAATCCTGAGATTTTCGGTCTTGACTTTGCCCTAGTAGGGATGTTTATTGGGATTTTTACTTCCCAGTTTCAGATTATGCAAAAACGGATTCCTTTGCGAAATCTCTTCATCATTTTAGGAGTTGTTGCCCTATCTTTCTTTATACTTTTGACAGTGGTATCTCAATCGCTAGCTGTCCTATTTGCGACACTGCTTGGATGTACAATGGGGGTGATCTTAGATGGTCAGTAAGTATCTTTTGTTAGCCGTTATCTTTTCAGGCCTGGTGACTTGGATTCCCCGTGTGATTCCCTTTATCTTGGTCAAGTATAAGGGTTTGCCTGCTATTGTCGAGCGTTTTTTGAAGTTCCTACCGGTGTCTATTATCTTTGCCTTGATTCTTTCAAGTGTTGTGACAGGAAAAGTTGGAAGCCTTCCGCAGATAAAGTGGTTAGACTTGATAGCAGTCTTTCCAACGGCCTTTGTCGCCTTTCGTTATCGTAATCTGGTAGGGACTGTTCTTTTCGGAGTGGTCTTAATTGCAGCCTTGCGTTTTATCTTTTAAATCAGCTATAAAGAAAACTTATGGCAAAGATAGAAATCATATAATAGCGTAATTGCTTTTTTTCTGTTAAGATAAGACTATATTCTATTTTGGAGGAAATATCATGAAAAAAA
>CAURIB010000047.1:0-10992 GCA_963524795.1 uncultured Streptococcus sp. | reverse complement strand
TCTACCGTGGAGAGAAGACAGAGCGTCAGATGTTCCAAGAAATCTCTGACACCTTGACTGTTATGGCAAGTGAGGTGAACTAGTATGTTTCGATTAACCAATAAGTTGGCCATTTCCAACTTAATCAAAAACCGCAAACTCTATTATCCCTTTGCTTTGTCTGTCATTTTGGCGGTTACTATTAGCTATCTCTTTTATTCCCTAGCCTTTAATCCTAAAATTGTGGATTTGCGTGGTGCATCTGCTATACAATTTACCCTACAACTAGGGCTTGTCGTAGTGACACTTGCATCAGCCATTATCGTCCTTTATGCCAATAGTTTTGTCATGAAAAATCGCTCCAAAGAACTGGGTGTATATGGCATGTTGGGCTTAGAAAAGCGCCATTTGATTGGTATGACCTTCAAGGAACTCCTGATATTTGGGCTAGTAACAGTCACTGCTGGGATTGGGATTGGTGCTCTCTTTGACAATCTCATCTTTGCCTTATTGCTCAAACTTGCAAAGATGAAGGTAGAGTTAGTAGCCACCTTCCAATGGTCCGTAGTTCTTTCTATCCTTCTGGTATTTGGGCTTGTCTTTTTAGTCATTGTCTTCCTAAATGCTATCCGCATTATCCGTATGGATTCTCTCCAACTATCTCGTGAGAAAGCAAAAGGTGAGAAGAAGGGGCGTTTCCTAGTCCTTCAAACTTTACTAGGGCTAATTACACTATGTGGTGGGTACTACCTAGCACAAAGCGTAAAAGATCCAGTTTCAGCGGTCTTAACTTTCTTCATAGCCGTAATGTTGGTCATTTTTGCAACCTACCTCCTATTCAATGCAGGTATTACAGTTTTCTTACAGTTACTCAAGAAAAACAAAAGATATTACTACAAACCAAACAATCTCATCTCTGTGTCTAACCTTATTTTCCGTATGAAGAAAAATGCTGTCGGTTTAGCAACCATTGCCATCCTTTCAACCATGGTTTTGGTCACTATGTCAGCAGCAACCAGTATCTACAACGGTTCTGAAAACATGAAAAAACTTCTGTATCCTCACGATTTTGATGTTAAAGGGCAAAATGTAGAAGTAGAGGATTTAGACAAACTTTTGACTCAGTATGCAAGTGAAAAGAGCTTGACGATTAGCAATAAGGATGTTCTCGGTTACGCAAGTTTCGGCCTTTCTAGTCAAGATGGTACCAAATTAACCACCTTTGCAAAAGGGCAGAATAGTGTTATGCCCAAGACTGTCTTCTTAGTTTTTGACCAAAAAGATTACGAAAAGATGACTGGTCAGAAATTAAATCTCACTAGAGATGAGGTAGGACTCTGGGCTCGAAATGACCAACTTAAAGGACAGAAAGCATTTAGTCTGAACAATCATAACTATACGATCAAGGAAGCAATCCAGCAAGATTTTGCCATGAATCATGTTTCAAATCAATATGTTCTCTTGATATCGGATTATAACTATCTAGTCGTACCAGATCTTCAAAACTTTTTGGAACAGTACCAGGATTCAGCTATATACACACAATTCTACGGTGGTATGGATGTAACAGCTAGTCCAGAGGAACAGTTAAAGCTATCTGATGATTTTGAAGCGTATGTGAACAATTTTAGTCATAATCTCAAGAGTGAAGATGCTATGGTTTATAATGGAACTACTAAAACTGATGCAATTGCTGAAATGAACGCTCTCTTTGGTGGAATTCTCTTTATCGGTATTTTCCTCTCTATCATCTTTATGATAGGTACTGTACTCGTTATCTACTATAAACAAATCTCAGAAGGTTATGAAGACCGTGAACGCTTTGTCATCCTGCAAAAAGTTGGCTTGGACCACAAACAAATCAAGCAAACCATCAACAAGCAGGTCTTGACTGTTTTCTTCCTCCCTGTAATCTTCGCCTTTCTCCATCTAGCCTTTGCCTATCATATGCTAAGTTTGATTCTCAAGGTTATTGGGGTTGTGGATACAGCCATGATGTTAAGTGTAACACTTTCTATTTGTGGTATCTTTGCTTTAGTTTATGTCCTAATCTTTGTGATTACTTCAAGAAGCTATCGCAAGATTATCCAGCTATAATAAAAAATAGAGAAAGTATAGTTGATTGAAATAAGATATGAACAAAAGATATTAGGAAAGTCAAATCAATTTCTAAAAATATTTTAGAATCTGTAGTGTACTATTCTAAGTTCAATCTGCTATAAAAAACTCTTAAGAATAGCGCGATATCAGCATTCCTAAGAGTTTTCACTATATGGTACCCAACCTACAATATGGCAATTTTTCTATTGCTGGTAGGGTTTGTCTACGTTCTGAAATACCTCGATTTTTTCGAGGTATTTTTATGTTTTAAATACTAAACAATTGTCCAAACAGATAGGTCACTTCCATAGTCAACAAACCGATACAAAGGTTACGGATCATGGCTGTTTTTGTTGGGGCTTTTCCGAGTTTGGCACTGGTGTAACCTGTAATTAATAGAGAAATCGCAACGATAAAAACAGTAGCAGGGATTCTGTATTCGCTTGGGAAAATAATAATCGAAAGCATTGGTGGTAGGCTACCAAGTACGAAGGCAATAAAGCTAGATGCAGCAGCATGCCAAGGATTTGTAAACTCTTCATACTCGATTCCGTATTTTTCTTCAACTAAGGCTTTAAGTGGATTTTTTAGAAAGGCTTTATTGACTAAAAGTTGAGCTGAAGTTTCACACTCACAATTTTGAAGATAAGCAGCATAGAGAGATTTCTTTGCGGCCTCGATATCCTTATCCAAAAGTAATTGTTCACGGGCTACAGCGGCTTCCTCAGTGTCTTTTTGAGTGGATACAGATACATACTCGCCACCAGCCATAGAAAAGGCACCAGCAAGAATTGCGGCTAATCCTGAGAGAAAGATAATCCAGATATTGCTGGTTGCACTGGCAACCCCGATAACAACACCTGCGATGGAAATAATCCCGTCATTGGCTCCAAGAACTCCAGCACGTAGGATATTTAAACGACCAGCAAAGTTTGTATCAATTTCATGTTTATTTTCTGACATAGTATTCTCCTTTATATCTAGTATAAAGTATAGGAGAAGTGAAAACAAGCATTTTAAACTATCTGAAAAAAGTTCTACAATTTTAATTTCTCAATCAGGCATAGCCATAGCTATTTCTTATGCCAAGATATAACAAAGTTGTATTTGTAACCTGACTACTTAGATGATACAATTAGCTTAATGAAATCTTTGGAGGTCTTAATATGACTCGTGAATTTAAATTTGAAACTCTGCAATTGCATGCAGGTCAAGTGGTAGATGCTACTACCAAGTCTCGTGCTGTTCCAATTTATCAAACAACATCTTTTGTATTTGAAGATACACAAGAAGGTGCAGATCTTTTTGCCCTTCAAAAAGCTGGTAATATTTACACCCGTATCACTAACCCAACAACTTCAGCCTTTGAAGAGCGTATCGCAGCACTGGAAGGTGGAGTAGGTGCACTTGCTACTGCATCAGGGATGGCAGCTCTTACCTACACAATTTTAGGACTGGCTCACGCAGGAGACCATGTGGTTGCAGCTTCAACTATCTACGGTGGTACCTTTAACCTGTTGAAAGAAACCCTTCCTCGCTATGGAATCACCACAACTTTTGTTGATATTGATAATCTAGAAGAAATAGAAGCAGCGATTAAAGACAATACTAAACTTGTTTTGATTGAAACCTTGGGTAATCCAGTTATCAACATTCCAGATATCGAAAAAATCGCTGAAATTGCTCACAAGCATCACATTCCATTAGTTGCTGACAATACCTTTGCAACACCTTATCTTATCAATGTCTTCTCACATGGTGTTGATATCGCAGTTCACTCTGCAACTAAATTTATCGGTGGTCACGGTACAACTATTGGCGGTGTCATCGTTGATAGCGGTAAATTTGACTGGGCTGCTTCAGGGAAATTCCCTCAATTAGTCGATGAGGACCCAAGTTACCATAATATCAGTTATACTCGTGATGTTGGTGCTGCTGCCTTTATCGTCGCTGCTCGCGTTCAGTTACTTCGCGATATGGGAGCTGCCCTATCACCATTTAACTCATTCTTGCTTTTACAAGGTCTTGAAACTCTCTCTCTTCGTGTTGAACGTCATGTTCAAAATGCTGAGAAAATCGTTGATTTCCTTGTAAACCATCCAAAGGTTGAAAAAGTCAACTATCCAAAACTTCCAGATAGTCCTTACCATGCCTTGGCTGAAAAATACTTACCAAAAGGTGTTGGTTCAATCTTTACTTTCCACGTTAAAGGTGGAGAAGCAGAAGCTCGTAAGGTAATTGACAGTTTAGAAATCTTTTCAAACCTTGCCAACGTAGCAGATGCAAAATCATTGGTCGTTCATCCAGCAACTACAACACATGCTCAGTTGTCTGACTCAGATCTAGAGGCAGCAGGAGTAACTAAAAATCAAATCCGTCTTTCAATCGGTCTTGAAAATGTTGATGATTTGATTGAAGATTTACGACTAGCGCTTGATAAAATCTAAAAATAACTAGTTTTTATCGAATTATAAATCCTTCTCACGAATAATAAAGTGAGGAGGATTTTTATGTATAGTATTTCATTTCAAGAAGATTCGCTCTTACCTAGAGAAAGACTAGTAAGAGAAGGAGTGGGAGCTCTGAGCAATCAGGAATTACTAGCCATTTTGTTACGAACAGGGACTCGTCAATCGACTGTTTTTGAAATCGCTCAAAAAGTATTGAATCAATTAAGTTGCTTAACTGATTTGAAAAAAATGACCCTACAAGAACTACAGGGATTATCAGGTATTGGTAGAGTGAAAGCTATTGAGTTGCAAGCCATGATTGAACTGGGCCATCGTATTCATAAACAAGAAACCATTGAGGCAGAGAGTATTCTCAGTAGTCAAAAGTTGGCTAAAAAGATGCAAGCTGAGCTGGGAGATAAAAAACAAGAGCACCTAGTGGCGCTCTATCTTAATACTCAAAATCAAATCATTCATCAGCAAACAATTTTTATCGGCTCAGCTACTAGAAGTATTGCTGAACCACGGGAAATTCTCCACTATGCTTTAAAGCATATGGCAACATCTGTGATACTGGTTCATAATCATCCATCTGGTGCTGTCATGCCAAGTAGAAATGATGATCATGTTACGAAGCTTGTCAAAGAAGCCTGTGAATTAATGGGTTTGGTCTTATTGGACCATCTAATTGTTTCACACTCCGATTATTTTAGTTATCGTGAGAAGACGGACCTCATATAAATGAATTTAATACAAAACGCATCTCTATGGGAAATAATTACATAATAAAAAGCATCATTTCGAGCTTTTTGAACACTCGAAATAATGCCTTTTTCTTTTTTAAACCTTTTTGACCCAGCCACTTACAATTTATTAACGACATAGTCAAAGAGCTTCTTATCCTTGGGACGATTTTCATAGAGACTCTCAGGATGCCATTGAACACCGAGAAAGCGAATCTGATCAGTTGTCATTACTGCCTCGATAATGTTATCCTTTGGATCATAGGCGATAACCTTGAGATTAGGAGCCAAGTCCTTAATGCTCTGGTGGTGGAATGAATTGATATGGGAGATTTCCCCGTAAATCTCTCTAAGAATGTTATCTGGCTCTGTTGCTAAACGCTGAGTGGTGTACTCGGCAGTAGAGTCTTGCCAGTGGTCCTCAATATCTTGAAACAAGGTCCCACCCATAGCAACATTAAAGAGTTGAGTCCCACGACAAACAGAAAAAATTGGTTTGTTTTGCTGGATAGCTTCTTTAATCAGAGCTAACTCGAAGATGTCTCTCTGTAAGTGGTAGTCCTCACTATCAATAGTCTTTTCTTCATCATAAAACTTAGGATCGACATTTTGCCCTCCAGTAAGGATGAGCTTATCTACCATTGAAACATAAGCACGAGCCATCTCTTCATCACCGATGGGTAAAATAAGAGGAATACCACCTACTTCTTTGACACCTTCGACAAACCCCTTGATACAATAACTCATCATCAACTCATCATCAGGATGAGTTTTTTCATTTCCAGAAATCCCAATAATTGCTTTGGTCATATATGCTTTCGCTTTCTAATCCTCTTTTCGCATGAAATAGAGGAGAGTTTGCAATTCACTCGTTAAATCAACATACTGGACAACAACATCCTTTGGTAGTTGGAGGTGAACAGGTGAAAAGCTTAGAATCCCTTTGATACCAGCTTCAACCAGGAGATTAGCTACTTCTTGTGATTTGACGCTAGGAACAGTTAGGATAGCAGTTTTTACATCTGCATTTTTTATTTTATCTTTGATTTGGGAAATTCCATAAATTGGAATGCCATCAGAAGTTTGTGTTCCAACTTCAGGATGATCATCCAAATCAAAAGCCATAATGATTTTCATTTTATTGCGTTCATGGAAGCGGTAGTGGAGTAGAGCATGGCCCATGTTACCAATACCAACAAGCATGACATTTGTAATAGAATTATCATTTAGAAGATCAGCAAAAAAGGTCATTAGTTTTTTAACATCATAGCCAAAACCACGACGACCAAGTTCGCCAAAGTAGGAGAAGTCTCGTCGAACAGTAGCAGAATCAATTCCAATCGCCTCGGCAATTTGTTTTGAGTTTGCTCTTTCAATCTTTTCGGCGTTAAATCTTTTGAAGATACGGTAATAAAGAGAAAGTCTCTTTGCTGTTGCTTTAGGAATAGCGGACTGTTTTTCTTTCACAAAATCACAACCTTTCTAACTACTATTTTATAGAAAGATTGTGAAAAAATCAACAAAAACAAGAAAAAACTAAGAAAAATCTTAGTTTATATTGCTTATATCATTTTGAGATAGAAAGTGATAGAGATCTCCTAGAAGACCCTGATAGATTTCTTTTCCATTATAGGTGAGAGAAGTAATGACTGTCGTATCAGGCAAAGTCACACATCCTGATAGCGAAAGCATGAGTGCCTCGTAATCTTCATATTCTAAGACACGGTCAATTTGATAAGTATCCTTATAAGCTAGACGGAACATATTTGTATCCTATCTTTCGCTTTTAGTAAAGACGCCTCGTTCTACTAAACTGTCCATCAGGAAGTAGAACTTTTCTTGGTGGATGTGGTGTTCCTCTGACTTAAAGATATCTACCAATCGTAAACCAAATTTGTCGGTAATATTGATTTTTGCACCATTTAGCTCTTTATTGATAACGATTTTAAGCTGGAAACCTTCACCACTATTAGGAACTTTCTCGAGAAGTCGTGTAAGTTCGTAATTACCAACCTTTGTTTCAAAGAAAGTGTTATCTTTAAGAGTAAACTTTTTGACAGTTGGACTGATTGTGTAATCGTAACGGCAATTTTTTAGACGAATAGTTTGTTCGAATGCCATTGAGTTAACCTCCGATAATTTCTTTTAGAGTTTCTGCAAGTTGTTTCATTTCTTGAATAGTATTTTGAGGGGAAATGCTGATGCGAACAGATTCATGTAAGCGATGGGATTCTGGTCCATAGAAAGCTTCTAGGACATGACTAATTTGGACAATACCAGCAGTACAAGCTGAACCAGTCGATATTGAAATTCCAGCAAGATCTAGTCTAAGAAGCAATAAATCATTTTTTTGACCTGGAAATCCAATATTGAGGACATAAGGCAACTGGTTCTTTCCTTGGTTAAGATAATAGTCAGCCCCAGTCATTTCATGTAGAAATGCATATTTGAGTTCTTCCACCTCTTTGAAATGCTGCTCCTGTTTTTCAAGTGCCTCTTTGAGTGCTGCCACCATTCCAACGATTGCAGGAAGATTTTCAGTTCCTGCTCTTTTCTTTTGTTCCTGATCTCCACCATGAAGGTAGGAGTCAAAGTCCATAGTAGCAGCGTAAAGAAAACCAATGCCTTTAGGGCCATGAAACTTATGGGCAGATGCGCTTAGGAAATCAATTCCCAAAGCCTCAGGTAAAATCGAAACTTTTCCAACTGCTTGGACTGCATCCACATGGTAAGCTGCCTGATGCTGTTTCAGAAGTTCTCCAATTTCTGAAATTGGTAAAAGAGTACCCGTTTCATTGTTGGCATACATAGTTGAGACAAGGATAGTATCATCACGAAGAGCTTCTTGAACTTGTTGAGCAGAGATTTCTTGATTTATGGGTTGTAAAATTGTTACTTCAAAACCAAAATTTTCTACTAAATATTCAATGGGCTCAAGGACAGAATGATGCTCAATAGCAGTGGTGATGATATGCTTGCCTAGATTTTGATGACGGAGACAGTAACCTATTATTGCAGTATTATTACTTTCAGTTCCACCAGCAGTGAAGAAAATATGTTGGGGCTTAGTTCCTAGTAAAGACGCCAAGTCTTTGCGTGCTTCACGCAATAATTTGCCTGCTTGGCGTCCATGACTATGAATGCTAGAAGGATTCCCAAAGGTTTCCTGCATGACTTGAGTCATTGCTGAGATAGCAACTGCTGACATAGGAGTCGTAGCAGCATTATCCAAATAAATCAAAAGCTCACCTTATTTCTATTTAAATAGTGGACTAACTGGTTTTCTTTCGTGAATACGAACCATAGCATCACCAATCAATTCGCTTGCAGTAATGTATTGTACGTTTTTAGGTGTTTTCCCTTTAGTTGCAACAGAGTCTGTTACCAAGATTTCCTTGATATTTGCTGCATCTAACAATTCTGCAGCACCTTCAACAAAAAGTCCGTGACTTGAAACAGCATAGATTTCAGTTGCGCCTTCGCGTTCCACGATTTTAGCTGCTTCAGAGAAAGTACGTCCAGTGTTAAGAATATCATCGATCAAGATTGCTTTTTTACCTTCAACATCACCAATGATATAGCCTTGGTTGCGTTCAGAATCATCTTGCGCATAGTCGATAATCGCAATTGGAGCATCAAGATATTCAGCAAGGCTACGAGCACGTTTTACACCAGAGTTTTTAGGACTAACGACAACCACATCTGAACCAACGAGTCCTTTATCACAATAGTGTTTTGCAAAAAGTGGAATTGTGTAGAGGTTATCAACTGGAATGTCAAAGAAACCTTGAACCTGAACGGCATGGAGGTCTAGAGTCAATACGCGACTAACTCCAGCTTTGACCAACATATTTGCAACAAGCTTGGCAGTAAGTGGTTCGCGAGAAGAAGCGATACGGTCTTGACGCGCGTAGCCAAAGTAAGGAAGGACAACGTTAATCGTATTTGCACTAGCGCGAACACAGGCATCAACCATAATCAAGAGTTCCATCAAGTGATTGTTGACAGGGTAGCTGGTTGATTGGATGATATAGACGTCATAACCACGGACACTTTCTTCGATGTTGACTTGGATTTCACCGTCTGAAAATTGACGGGAAGACAACTTCCCAAGTGGAACACCAGCAGCATCAGCAATTTTTTGAGCAATTTCCTGATTGGAATTGAGAGCGAAAAGCTTCATGTTTTTTGTATCTGACATTGATAAACCGTCCTCTATAAACTATGTGAAGCTGTGTAGTAAACTATTTTTCTTAAAAAATCCTTGTCTCTTAGTCTTAGAAAAGTATATTTGAAAAAGTATTTGCGACACAGATTCTATTATTTTTTATCCCTTCTATTCTATCAAAAAAAGAAGATAATTTCAGTATTTTTTCATATTTTCTATAAAACGAACTAATTTTGAGGGTGCTTTTTGGTAATGGATGCCATTTGCCTCTAAAAAGTCCTTAAAATCAAGCTTTCCTTGGTCACCATTTTCCACTTCCAACTCTAGTTCGTAGTCAACAATATCAAAGTAATGGCTTTGATCAAGTGCCATAAGACCAATAGGTGTCGCCTTCTCGTAACGAATAGTCGTTAAGCATCCTAAAACAGTCCAATCTCTTGGTGAAATCCCGCGGGAGAGGAGTTCATCAAGAATCATTCCTTGAGGGAGTTTTCCTGATTCAAGGCATTTGGTGGCTTCTTCTAAGCTTAAGGCTTGATTATATTCCATATTTCCTACAGTTTGTGGGATTTTAATGGTCAATTCACCACTATCCTCAAAAGTACGAATGCGCATGGCGATTTTATTCTGACGGAGATAAAAATCTGGCGTGTCTAGGTAATAGTTTTTCTGTGTAATTGGTAATATTTCCGGAAAATTTGCTTGTAATCGGAGATACTCTTCCTTAGTTAAAAGAGTTTTCATTTCAATTTCCAAATGTTTCATTTTTTTAACCTTTTCCTTATCTATGAAAGCGATTATATGGTATAATAAGCATTGTATTTATTGTATATGATTTTTTCTATAAAATCAAAGACTAGATAAATCTAAAGTGTATAGAGAATTGGACACAAAAAATATATGATTACAGAATGGGAAGAGTTTTTAGATCCTTACATTCAGGCTGTTGGAGAGTTGAAGATTAAACTTCGTGGTATTCGCAAACAATACCGTAAGCAAAATAAACATTCTCCAATCGAGTTTGTAACTGGTCGCGTTAAACCGATTGAAAGTATCAAGGAAAAAATGGTCCGTCGTGGAATCGGCTATGATACACTTGAGCAAGACTTGCAGGATATTGCAGGTTTGCGTGTTATGGTTCAGTTTGTAGATGACGTGAAAGAAGTTGTCTCTATCCTTCATAAAAGACAGGATATGAGAGTCGTTCAAGAACGAGACTATATTAAGCATCGTAAGGCTTCGGGCTATCGTTCATATCACTTGATTATCGAGTACACTGTTGACACGATTAAGGGTGCAAAAACGATTTTAGTTGAGATTCAGATTCGAACTTTGGCTATGAATTTTTGGGCAACGATCGAACATTCGCTCAACTATAAATATCAGGGAGATTTCCCAGAGGAAATCAAGGAACGACTTGCCATTACTGCGAGGATTTCTCACCAGTTAGACGAAGAAATGAGCAAGATTCGTGATGATATTCAAGAAGCACAAGCTCTCTTTGATCCCTTACATAGAAAGTTAAATGACGGGGTAGGAAACAGTGACGATA
>CAURIB010000046.1:0-11103 GCA_963524795.1 uncultured Streptococcus sp. | reverse complement strand
GGTATCTGGATTGCTAACTCTCAAGAAACAGCTCCAGTTCTAGCACCATTCTTGTATGGTACTTTGGAACGCTTACTCTTGCCATTTGGACTTCACCACATGTTGACTATCCCAATGAACTATACAGCTCTTGGTGGTACTTATGATGTCATGACTGGTGCAGCAAAAGGAACTCAAGTATTTGGTCAAGATCCACTTTGGCTTGCATGGGTAACAGACCTTGTAAACCTTAAAGGTACTGACGCGGCTCAATACCAACACTTGTTAGATACAGTACATCCAGCTCGTTTCAAAGTTGGACAAATGATTGGTTCGTTTGGTATCTTGATGGGTATCATTGTTGCGATTTACCGTAACGTTGATCCAGATAAGAAACACCAATACAAAGGTATGATGATCGCAACTGCTCTTGCAACATTCTTGACAGGGGTAACTGAACCAATTGAGTACATGTTCATGTTCATCGCAACACCTCTTTACCTTGTTTACGCTCTTGTTCAAGGTGCTGCCTTTGCAATGGCTGATATTGTGAACCTTCGTGTGCACTCATTCGGTTCAATCGAATTCTTGACTCGTACTCCGCTAGCTATCAACGCTGGTATTGGTATGGATATTGTTAACTTTATCTGGGTAACTGTCCTCTTTGCAGTTATCATGTACTTTATCGCTAACTTCATGATTAAAAAATTCAACTATGCAACTCCAGGACGTAACGGTAACTACGAAAATGCAGATGGTTCTTCTGAATCTTCAGCTGCCGGCGAAACTAAAGTTGCAGAAGCTTCTCAAGCCGTTAACATCATCAACCTTCTCGGTGGACGTGCGAATATCGTTGATGTCGACGCATGTATGACTCGTCTTCGCGTTACTGTAAAAGATGCAGAAAAAGTTGGAACAGAAGAACAATGGAAATCTGAAGGAGCTATGGGACTTGTTATGAAAGGACAAGGTGTTCAAGCTATCTACGGACCTAAAGCTGACGTTTTGAAATCAGATATCCAAGATATCCTTGATTCTGGAGAGGTAATTCCTGAAACTCTTCCAAGTCAAATGGCAGCAACTCAAAAAGATACTGTTGTCTACAAAGGTGTAACTGAAGAAGTTTATTCAGTTGCTGACGGTCAAGTCATTGAATTGGAACAAGTTAAGGATCCAGTCTTTTCACAAAAAATGATGGGTGATGGATTTGCAGTAGAACCAGCAAACGGAAACATTGTATCTCCAGTTTCTGGTACTGTATCAAGCGTCTTCCCAACTAAACATGCTCTTGGTCTTGTAACTGAAGCAGGTCTTGAAGTTCTTGTTCACATTGGTCTTGATACTGTAAGTCTTGAAGGAAAACCATTTGAAGTGGTAGTTTCAGAAGGTCAAACAGTAGCTGCTGGTGATCTCTTGGTCAAAGCTGACCTCGGAGCTATTCAGGCTGCTGAGCGTGAAACTACAACTGTAGTAGTCTTTACAAATGGAGATGCCATCAAGTCAGTTAAATTAGAAAAAACCGGTTCTCTTGCAGCTAAAACAGCAGTTGCAAAAGTAGAATTGTAATACACTAAGGGGTTGGAAGCTGTTTTCCAACCTCTTGTTTATAGGAGAAAAACATGAAGTTTTTAACACTCAATACTCATAGTTGGATGGAAAAAAATCCTGAAGAAAAATTTCAGCTCTTGTTTCAAGATATACTTGAAAACAGTTATGATTTGATTTGTTTTCAAGAAATCAACCAAGAAATTACATCAACTCAAGTAGAGTCTGGACCACTTTACAATCCGTTACCTTCAGCAGAACCCATTCACCAAGACCACTATGTTCGTCTTTTGGTAGAAAAGTTGTCTGAAAAAGGACTGGACTATTATTGGACTTGGGCCTACAACCATATCGGTTATGATCGTTACCATGAAGGTGTTGCAATCCTATCTAAAACACCAATTGAAGCGCGTGAAATTTTGGTTTCAGATGTCGATGATCCGACAGACTATCATACACGTCGTGTGGCCTTGGCTGAAACTGTAGTGGGTGGTAAGGAGCTTGCAGTTGCAAGTGTCCATCTCTCATGGTGGGATAAAGGTTTCCAAGAAGAATGGGCACGATTTGAAGCAGTTTTAAGAGAATTAAACAAGCCTCTTTTACTAGCGGGAGATTTTAACAATCCTGCGGGTCAAGAAGGTTATCAGGCTATTTTAACTAGTCCATTAG
The DNA here is from genome assembly GCA_963524795.1 of uncultured Streptococcus sp. Classification (GTDB taxonomy): domain Bacteria; phylum Bacillota; class Bacilli; order Lactobacillales; family Streptococcaceae; genus Streptococcus. The sequence continues at coordinate 8,910 of CAURIB010000046.1, read as the reverse complement.
ATTTACAGGATGCATTTGAAGTTGCTCAAGAAAGAAGTGGTAGCTACACTGTTCCACCTGAAATAGATGGTTGGAAGGGAAATACAGAACCTCTTCGAATCGATTATATCTTTACCACAAAGGATGTACAGGTAGAAAACTTAGATGTGGTTTTTGATGGTAGCAATAGTCCACAAGTTAGTGATCACTATGGTCTTCAAGCAGTTCTTTCTTGGAAGAATTGATATAACTAGTTTACTAAATACAATAGGCTCCCTTCTAATTTAGAAGGGAGTTTCATGTGCTAAAAAGGTTAATATAGTCAAAGTTTTTAGTTGAATAACTTGTAAAATGCGATAAAATCCTATAAAATAAAAAGTGTTGGAGGAATTTATGAATGTAAATCAAATTGTGCGTATGATCCCGACGCTAAAGGTAAATAATAGAAGATTAAATGAATTGTTTTATATCCAGACCTTAGGTATGAAACCCTTATTAGAAGAATCAGCTTTCCTATCACTCGGCGATCAATCGGGTGTTGAGAAATTAGTTTTAGAAGAATCACCAAGTATGAGAACTCGGAAAGTTGAAGGGATAAAAAAATTAGCTAGATTAATTGTAAAAGTAGCAAATCCATCTGAGATTGAGGCGCTATTAGCTAGAATGGAGACTCTTCCTCAGTTATACAGAGGAAAGAATGGTTATGCTTTTGAAGTCCTTTCTCCAGAAGGAGATCTCGTCCTTATCCATGCAGAAGATGACATTAAGGATTTGAAAAAGCTTGATGAAATAGTCACTTTCTCAAAAGATGAGAAAGTGCAATATTTGACAGCATTTGAAGTCTCAGTGGAAATTAACTTGCCTGAAGAGATAACCAGCCTTCTCGAACAAGGAGAAGTTGAGAATAGTGTAGCTTTCAAGCAAGGTCAGGGGGAAGATTTGTTGGTAGAAAATAATGTTACCTGGGACTTGGCCATGCTAAAATTTCAAGTAGAGAATCTGGATCTTGCTGTATTGCGTCAGCGTTTTGAAGAAGCTGGTTACTTTATTCCAAAATCTGAGAAGTTTTTCCTAACTAAGGATGCCAACAATATTGAATTGTGGTTTGAAGAAGTATGAAACAAAAAATCATTCAAAAAATAGAGCAACAAATTGAGGCAGGGATTTATCCTGGTGCCTCTTTTGCATATTATCAGGATGGTGCTTGGTCTGATCGGTATTTAGGCGAAGCAAATCCAGAAATTAATGAGAAGACTCGCGAGGGCTTGGTCTATGATTTGGCTAGTGTCAGTAAAGTCGTTGGAGTAGGAACTGTCCTTAGCTTTTTGTGGAGTGAAGGGAAGTTAGAGTTGGACCAATCGATAAAGGTCTATCTTCCGGAAACGGATTATCCAGACATCACTATTCGACAACTCCTAACGCATGCGACGGATTTGGATCCTTTTATCCCAAATAGGGATCAGCTTTCATCCGACCAGCTAAGAGAAGCCATGTTTCATTTGAATCGACGAGAGAAAAGAGCTTTTCTATATTCGGATGTTCACTTTCTCTTGCTGGGTTTTCTCTTGGAAAGTTACTTCAAGAAAGATTTAGACCAGATTTTACAGGAGCAAGTTTTGGATCCGTGGAACATGAAGGAAACTCAGTTTGGTCCAGTTAGCAGAGCTGTTCCTACAGTTCGTGGGCAGCGAGCAGGAGTGGTCCATGATCCCAAAGCTCGTTTGCTTGGGAAACATGCAGGTAGTGCAGGCTTGTTTTCAACTGTCAAAGATTTAAAGATTTTTCTGGAGCATTATTTACAGGATGATTTTGCTGCAGATTTGAGCCAGAATTTCTCAGATTTAAATGATAAGGAGCGTTCGCTTGCTTGGAACCTAGAAGGTGAGTGGCTGGACCATACAGGCTATACTGGGACCTTTATCATGTGGAATCGTAAAAAACAGGAGGCTGCTATTTTTCTATCCAATCGAACTTATGAGAAAGACGAGCGTGCCCAGTGGATATTGGATCGTAATCAGGTTATGGACTTGATTAGAGAGACAGACTAGGGAGGAAATATGCCAAAATCTTTTAAAGGAACTCTTTTTACAGTAATTGCAGGTATTGCTTGGGGCTTGTCGGGAACCAGTGGTCAGTATTTGATGGCACATGGGATATCTGCCTTAGTTCTGACAAATATTCGTTTGATAATAGCTGGTTTACTTTTAGTTTTACTGGCCTATACTAAATCAAGGGATAAATTTCTAGCCTTTTTAAAGGATCGTTCAAGCCTGCTTTCCCTCTTGTTATTTTCTTTATTTGGCCTCTTTATAAATCAGTTGGCCTATCTATCAGCCATTCAGGAGACAAATGCTGGTACAGCGACGGTACTTCAGTATGTCTGTCCAGTTGGAATTCTTGCTTACACTTGTATCAAGGATAAGGTTGCTCCTACGGTTGCTGAAATCATTTCCATGATTTTGGCTATAGGTGGAACCTTCTTGATTGCCACTCATGGACAATTTAATCAACTCTCGATTACTCCGGCTGGTCTTTTTTGGGGCTTGTTCTCAGCCCTGACCTATGCGCTTTATATCATCTTACCGATTAAATTGATTCAAAAATGGGGAAGTAGTCTAGTCATCGGTGTCGGAATGACCCTATCTGGTTTTGTAGCCGTACCCTTTACTGGGATTATTGGAGCTAGTATTCCCTTTTCTTTTGATATCTTTCTTGCGTTTGCAGGAATCATCCTTATTGGAACTGTATTTGCCTATACAGCCTTTCTTAAGGGAGCAAGTATGATTGGCCCAGTCAAGTCTAGCCTTTTGGCCTCTATTGAACCTATCTCTGCGGTATTTTTTGCCTTCATGATTATGGGAAATATTTTCTATCCGATTGACTTTGTTGGAATGGCTATGATTTTATTAGCTGTGACTATTATTTCACTGAAAGATTTAATGCTAGAAAAGAAACATCACTCAGTTTAATTTGCTAGAACAGTCTTTTCGGAAGGCTGTTTTTTTCCAACAAATTGGTTCATATAATTTTTTTATAATCAATCCATATTATTAAAGATAAGGAGGTAATATGAAGTTTCTACAAGGTATTCATCCTGCTAAACCTTGAAAATACTTAAAATGGTTTGATATTTTAATCGTTACTGTTCTAATGTTTGGAGAGTTTGTCATTCGTTCTACTCAACAATTTATGGAGAGTCTATCACCTTCAACTGTTACTAGCGTTGCGGAAACTACAACAAATGTAGCAAGTGATGGGGCAGCCTATTCTAGTAATTTTACTTTTCAATTTATTATGTTAGGGATTACCTTACTTTATCTCTTGATTGCTTGGGGAACTTAATCAAAAAATCCACTCGGGTGAGTGGATTTTTTGATGATGTTGTGTTTAATCTTTATTTTCGTATGGCAAGATCAAGTTCAAAAGAATACCTGTCATAGCTGATAGGGCAGTACCTGAAAGGGTAACTGGACCAAGTTTAAGGATTGCTCCACCAAGTCCAAGTACCAGCATTGCACTTGCGATGATAAGGTTACGCATTTGACCGAAGTCTACGCGTTCTTTAATCAAGACTTTCAAACCGTTGCTGGCGATAACCCCGTAAAGAAGGATTGACATACCACCAAGTACGGCATTTGGAATTGTTGAAATCAAGGCTGTGAATTTTCCAAGGAAGCTTAGTGAAATTGCGATAAGGGCTGCGTTACGGATAACTGATACAGAAGCGATACGAGTCATACCGATAACCCCTGTGTTTTCACCGTAGGTAGTATTAGCAGGACCACCGAGGAAGGCAGATACAGATGTTGCGATACCGTCACCAAGAAGGGTACGGTGAAGACCTGGTTCTTTCAAGAATTGACGGCCACAGATTTGGCTTAATACTGTATGGTCTCCAATGTGTTCTGAAATCGTTACGATAGCGATTGGTAGGATTGCGATTGTCTCAGGACCGAAGTAAAGGTTGTATTCTTTGAAGGCACCACCTGTGCTAAATGGTAGGTAGAAGCCTGGAATTTCGAACCAGTTAGCTTGAAGAACAGGAGTGAAGTCTACAAGACCAAGAACAACTGCGAAGATGTATCCACCGATGATGGCAAAGAGGAAAGGAATGATACGAAGGAATCCTTTTCCTTTTGTATTGATAAAGGCAGCGATGAGGAAGGTAACCACAGCTACAAGAGCATTTTTCCAGTTGCCATCAGCAACAAGACCAGCATTTGTTACAGCTGAACCTGCAAGACCAAGACCAATTACGATAATCATAGGTCCGATAACGATTGGTGGCAAGAGTTTGTCGATCCATTTTGTACCAGCAAAGCGGATGCTAGTTGAAACAAGAACGTAGATTAAACCAGTCAAGATAACTCCTGTTTGAGCGGCAGAAACATCGCCACCCATTTCCTTCATAGCAAGAGACATTGCAGTGATGAAGGCAAAAGAAGAACCGAGATAGACTGGAACTTTAAATCCAGTACATACCATGTAAATCAGTGTTCCGACACCTGATGCAAAAAGGGCAACAGATACAGGCATTCCCAAAATCAGTGGAACTAAGATGGTTGCACCAAACATGGCGAACACGTGCTGGAAACTGAGTAGAATTCCCTTACCAAAAGAAGGACGTTGGTCAACGTCGAGTAACAAATCAACAGTTGATTCTTGTTTCATAAATACCTCACTTTTTGGGCATCAAAAAAGAGCCCATTATTTTACAGCAATAGGCTCTCAGAGTAAGACATCTTTAAAACATGGTTATCCCAATATTTAAAAAATTTCATATATATCCGCGTCTTCGTCACCTCACGGGATGACATTAAAAACCTTTGCTTAGGATAGTATAGCAGAAAAAAATGATTTTGTAAATCATTTTTTCCCGAGCTTAAAAATAAAAAAGTGAGGAATTCTTTTGTAAACAACTTTTTTAAAAATGTTTTAAAGTGGTCGTTTGTTAGGCATACCTGCTTTTCTTGGATATTTGTTAGGAGTTTCCTTTTTCTTCTCAACAATAGTAATGTAGCGAGGGTCTCCGTTAGGAAGAGTGTAACTGAGGTTTTCTTCAACCTTACTAAAGAGAAGATTGAGGGCATTTTTAGCTTCAGTTAATTCCTCAGGTGCATTGCTAGCCTTAAGGGCTAGCAATGTTCCACCGACTTTCAGGTAGGGGATAGTCAACTCGGACAAGACCTGCATACGGGCAACTGCACGAGCTGTAACGATATCAAACTGAGCACGGAAGTTCTTATCTTGGGCGAAGTCTTCGGCACGTCCATGATAGAAGTGAACATTTTCTAAACCTAGTTCTTGGGCTAATAGATTCAAAAAGTTGATACGTTTATTTAGAGAATCAATAATAGTAACCTCTAGTTGAGGATAGAGAATTTTCATGGGAAGGCTAGGAAAACCTGCTCCAGCACCGATGTCTAAGAGTTTAATGGGCTGGTTTTCAATCAATCCCTGTAAAATAGGAGCGATGGAATCATAGAAGTGTTTGAGATAGACTTCTTCTTTTTCTGTAATAGCAGTCAGGTTGATTTTTTCGTTCCACTCGACTAAGAGTTCAAAATAACGCTCAAATTGAACTTTTTGCTGGTCAGAAAGAATAATCTTGTGTTCAGCTAGCAAGTTATAAAATGTTTCTGGTTTCATAGTAGTTTCCTTCTTTAGTATCATCTTATTTTACCACAAAAAGATAGAAATTTGATATACTGGTACTAATCTAAAAACAGAAAGGAGATATCAGATGAATTGGATTATTCTTGGAGTTCTTGCTCTTATTGGTATCTTTGTGATTATTACCTATAATGGATTGGTTAAAAATCGCATGCAAACTAAGGAGGCATGGAGTCAGATTGATGTTCAGTTGAAACGTCGTAACGATCTCTTGCCAAACTTGATTGAGACTGTAAAGGGATATGCAAAGTATGAAGGTTCAACACTTGAAAGAGTTGCAGAGCTTCGCAATCAAGTAGCCGCTGCAACATCACCGGCAGAAGCTATGAGAGCTAGTGATGCCCTTTCACGCCAAGTATCAGGAATTTTTGCTGTTGCAGAAAATTATCCAGACCTAAAAGCTAGTGGCAACTTTGCACAATTGCAAGAAGAGCTGACCAATACTGAAAATAAAATTTCTTACTCTCGCCAACTCTACAATAGTGTTGTTAGCAACTATAATGTCAAATTGGAAACTTTCCCAAGTAACCTAGTTGCTGGACTCTTTGGTTTTAAAGTGGCTGACTTCCTTCAAACTCCTGAAGAAGAAAAGGCAGTACCTAAAGTCGATTTTAGTGGTTTAGGTGACTAGGATGTTGTATGATCAAATCGCTAGTAATAAGCGAAGAACTTGGATTTTACTACTAGTATTCTTTTTACTTTTGGCTTTGGTTGGATATGCAGTTGGTTATCTCTTTATGCGGTCGGGTCTTGGTGGCTTAGTTATCGCTCTGATTATCGGCTTTATCTATGCCTTGTCCATGATTTTTCAATCGACAGAGATAGTCATGAGTATGAATGGTGCGCGTGAGGTGAATGAGCAGACTGCACCAACCCTCTATCATGTTGTGGAAGATATGGCTATGGTGGCGCAAATCCCCATGCCACGTGTCTTCATTATCGATGATGCTAGCTTGAATGCCTTTGCTACGGGTTCAAATCCCCAAAATGCAGCGGTAGCAGCAACTTCAGGACTCCTTGCGATTATGAATCGTGAAGAGTTAGAGGCGGTTATTGGCCATGAAGTCAGTCACATTCGTAACTATGATATTCGTATTTCTACTATTGCGGTTGCCCTTGCCAGTGCCATTACACTTTTATCAAGTATGGCTGGACGCATGATGTGGTGGGGAGGAGCAGGTCGTGGTCGTAGAAGTGATGACCGTGATAACGGGGGACTTGAAATTATTATGCTAGTCGTTTCTCTCCTAGCAATTGTTTTGGCTCCCTTAGCAGCAACCTTGGTACAACTAGCTATCTCTCGTCAGCGAGAATTTTTAGCGGATGCTTCAAGTGTAGAGTTGACTCGTAATCCTCAAGGGATGATCAATGCCCTTCGTAAGCTGGACAATAGTCAGCCAATGAGCCGTCATGTGGATGATGCTAGCAGTGCTCTCTATATCAATGATCCTCAAAAACGAGGTGGTTTGCAAAAACTCTTCTATACGCATCCGCCTATCTCAGAACGAATTGAGCGTTTGAAACATATGTAAAAGAATCCAGAGCTTTTCCTCTGGATTTTTGCATCTATCACCTCACTTGTGACTTGTCCTATCACAAAAAAGTAGTATAATATATGTAATTAAATATTAGTGAGGTGAATCATGTATAAGCGCTGGATGACCTTTTTCTTGATTTTGATTTTCACTCCAATACATTTGAGTATTGCTGACAAAGTCATGAGGACAAATTCATTAGTTCTCTCAATCATTTTTACACTTGTTGAGCTTGCAATATTTTTTTATGTAGGAAGAAAGTATGACCTGTTTCACATTCGAAAAATCAGCCTAAAAGATATCTTGAAATGGCTTTTCTCATACGCCTTGCTCTTCCTGTTTTATATCTTGGTCAATTTTTTAGGACCTACCCAATCAGATACAACTCAAGCGGTGAAAAGTTTATCACTTTCATTGCCTGTGCTCTTTCTAGATCTCTGTATTTTAGCACCAGTCACAGAAGAAATTTTTATGCGAGGAATGTTACAAGGGACAGTATTTAAGAATACATATATTGGCTTGGTTGCCACATCGGTTCTCTTTGCTTATCTACATGGACCCTATACGATTCCTAGTTTTATCACCTATTTAGGTATGGGGTTGGCATTTGGTATAAGGTATAAGACTTCCGACAATCTTTGGAATTCTATTCTTTTACATTTCCTCAATAATCTAGTTGCATTTTGCTTTATGTATTTGATATAATCTCCAAATTAGAATGCCTTAGTTTATAAATATAGGTAAAATTTTTTCCCTATAGAACTGTAACAATAGCCAGTCATGAACTGGCTTGTAGAGTATGTAGCAGAACCTTCTATAGCAAGGGTCCTGAAAAACTCTTCTACACTAAACCCTTAAGCTCAGAGCGGATTGAGCGTTTGCAACATATTTAGAAAGAGCGAGTGGGACAGAAATCGGTAATTCGTTAGAATTCGATTTCGTCGTCCCACCTCTGCACAGTTGAGTAGGGCTGTAAAAGCTGATGAAATCAGCGTAGTAGAGCCCACTCAACCACTGCGTCTTGCTCGACAATCCAAAGACAATTGAGAGGCCAGGACTTTTGTCCCAGCCTCTTTTGAGATTTTCTACATTTATAAATCTTGTAAATCAACGACTTCCAAACCATGTTCTGTCAAACGATAGATATTCGTACAGACTTCTTTTAAGAAACGTCGATCATGCGAAACAGTAACCAGACCACCGGGATAATTGGCAAAGAGTTTTCTGATTTCTGGTTGAGAAGTTGGAGAAAAGTTTCGTGTGGGTTCATCCAGAAGGAGAAAGTTCGGTTTTCGCAGAACTAAATTCAAAAGAAGGAGTTTTCCTTGTTGACCTCCAGATAAGGAGTGGATTTGGTGGTGCATCTCTGGATAGCTGAAGTTGAGACTGGCTAAGTGAGATTGAATTTTCTGTAATTCCTCTTTGTGTCCAGTTTGGCTGAGAAATTCTACTGGAGATAGATCCAAATTCAATGTTTCTTGGTAATCTTGTGGCATAAATCCAAGCGAAATCTCTCTTTTGCCGCTTAGTAGTTGATGTAACTCTGCTAAAAGAGTGGATTTGCCAACGCCATTGGGACCGATAATGCCGATTTTATCTTGACCACGGACAGTTAATTGTAACTCTTGAGCCAAAACACGCTCACCAATGGACAAAGTCTCATTTTCCAGTCGAACTAAGACTTTTGAAGCCGCTAATGGCTCTATATCTGAGAAGAAAAGTT
>CAURIB010000045.1:0-11229 GCA_963524795.1 uncultured Streptococcus sp. | reverse complement strand
TTAATGCCTTCATGGACGGAGATTCAGATGCCATTGATTATGGTGCAGATGATCCTGAAGATGAGGACGCTTACGAAGAAGACCCAGCCCTTTCTTATGACGATGAAAATCCAGATGACGAGAAGAATGAAGTTGAAGCCTACGATGCTGAAATCAACGAAATCGCACCAGATGATCTAGATGAAGAAGTCGATCTTAATGAAGAAGACGACGAAGACTCTGAAGAAGAGGAAGAATAAAAATAAAAAGGAGTTGGAGCTGGAATCGGTCTATCAAGTCTCGATTTCCTAGTCCAGCTTTTTTGTATTAGTCTGAATTAGTTTTGTAAGCTGGAATGGCAAGTCAACGATTTGTTCTATTTGACAAATGGTTCATTTTGAGGTAGTATATTGTTCGGGCACCTCTTTTTGAGGTCGGAGCTTCCTAGTTATTAGGGAGCTATTTTTGTTTTTCCAGGAAACTTTTCTTCTTGGGTTGTAGTTATTGATGAAGGTCTTGTTTTCTCAATCCCCTGTTAGTGAACAAGGCCTTGTGCATTTTAGAAAGAGGAATCTATGTCTACGAAATATATTTTTGTCACTGGTGGTGTGGTGTCGTCTATTGGGAAAGGTATCGTTGCAGCAAGTCTGGGCCGTCTCTTGAAAAATCGTGGTCTTAAAGTAACTATTCAGAAGTTTGACCCTTATATCAATATTGACCCAGGAACCATGAGCCCATACCAGCACGGGGAAGTCTTTGTAACAGATGATGGGGCTGAGACAGACTTGGATTTGGGTCACTATGAACGTTTTATCGATATCAATCTTAACAAATTCTCAAACGTGACAACTGGTAAAATCTATAGCGAAGTTCTTCGCAAGGAACGTCGTGGAGAATACCTTGGAGCAACTGTCCAAGTCATTCCACATATTACAGATGCCTTGAAAGAAAAAATTAAGCGTGCCGCTCTAACGACTGACTCTGATGTCATTATTACAGAGGTTGGGGGAACAGTCGGCGATATTGAGTCCCTTCCATTCTTAGAGGCGCTTCGTCAGATGAAGTCTGATGTCGGAGCAGAAAATGTCATGTATATCCATACAACCTTGCTTCCTTACCTCAAGGCGGCTGGAGAAATGAAGACCAAGCCGACTCAACACTCTGTCAAAGAATTGCGTGGTTTGGGAATCCAGCCAAATATGTTGGTCATTCGTACAGAAAAACAAGTAGGACAAGGGATTAAAAATAAACTAGCCCAGTTCTGTGATGTGGCGCCAGAAGCAGTTATTGAGTCCTTGGATGTGGATCATCTTTACCAAATCCCACTTAATCTGCAAGCTCAAGGAATGGATCAAATTGTCTGTGACCATTTGAAGATTGATGCACCGGCAGCAGATATGACAGAGTGGTCAGCTATGGTCGACAAGGTCATGAATCTCAAAAAACAAGTCAAAATTGCTCTTGTTGGTAAGTATGTCGAGTTGCAAGATGCCTACATTTCTGTCATAGAGGCCTTGAAACACTCTGGTTATGCCAATGATACAGAAGTCAAGATTGATTGGGTCAATGCTAATGACGTGACAGCTGACAATGTAGCAGAACTCCTAGCTGATGCTGATGGAATCATCGTTCCAGGTGGTTTTGGCCAACGTGGAACAGAAGGTAAGATTGAAGCGATTCGCTATGCGCGTGAAAATGATGTACCAATGCTTGGAGTCTGCTTGGGTATGCAATTGACCTGTATCGAGTTTGCCCGTAATGTTTTGGGACTTGAAGGGGCTAATTCAGCAGAGCTAAATCCTGATACCAAATACCCTATCATCGATATCATGCGTGATCAGATTGATGTTGAGGACATGGGTGGTACCCTTCGTTTGGGACTTTATCCTTCTAAGTTAAAACGTGGTTCTAAGGCAGCGGCAGCTTATCATAACAAAGAGGTGGTGCAACGCCGTCACCGTCACCGTTATGAATTTAACAATGCCTTCCGTGAACAGTTTGAAGGAGCAGGTTTTGTCTTTTCAGGCGTTTCACCAGACAACCGCTTGGTAGAAATTGTGGAAATTCCAGAAAATAAATTCTTTGTGGCTTGTCAGTACCACCCAGAGCTATCAAGCCGTCCAAACCGCCCAGAAGAACTCTACACTGCTTTTGTAACAGCAGCGGTTGAAAATAGTAAATAGTCATGATTAAACCTTTGAGAGTCATCTCAGAGGTTTTTCCTATATAAATTTAGATATCTTTTGTCAAAAAAACAACATAGTGATATAATTAACATAGATAAAAAACAGGAGGAAATCCCATGAAAAAATTCACACTATTTAGTTTGTCTCTAGCAAGTCTAGCTTTACTAGCTTTCCCTCATTCAGGAAAGGCCTTCGAATTGGAAGAAGAATGGGGTATTAAGGGTGGCGTTTGGTATCAAGATGGCAAAATTCTCCGATTTAATAATGGCCATGAAGTAGATATTAAAGTCTTGGATTTGCCAAAAACTGAGAAAATCGAGTGGAAAGTTACTTTAAATGGTCAGGATCAGACAGTCAATTTCCTAGGTCAAGAAAAGGACAAGTCTATGGTCGGTACAGAGGGGCGTTACCTGAATTTCTATGTACCTTATGGATACCGTGGAGATATTGTAGTAGAAGCTAAGAGCGGAAATGAAGTAAAGACCTGGTCCACTAAAGTGGTAGATGACGTATATAATGGTGGAAAGAGTGGCTACTACCATATTAAAGAATCAAATGATCAATACACCTACCTTGATACTAAATGGGACTATCAAACCAAGACCTACACAGCTAACTTACCAGAAACTGTCAATGGTCAAAAAGTCTATGCTTGGGAAGACTATGACAATGGTGAGTTAAAACTTACAAAACCAGAATCTATCAGTCATTACTACAAGGGTGGGGGATCTTTCCAAGAACTTTATCCAATTGTAAAAGCAGAAAGCTGGTTAAAATCACATCAGAACTGGTATTATCAAAAACAAGGTCAATTAGTTCAAAATGCTTGGGTTAAGGACAATGGGAACTGGTACTTTATGAATGACAAAGGAGTTATGTTTAATCAAACATGGCTCTATCAAGGTGACAGTTGGTATGCCTTTAAGTCATCAGGAGCCATGATTTCAGCTGATTGGTTATATGATAACGGCTCTTGGTATTACCTAAAAGACTCAGGTTCTATGGCAACAGGATGGCTTAAAGATGGTGGCACTTGGTATTACCTAAACAAGTCAGGTTCAATGGCGAAAGGCTGGGTGAAGGATCAGGGTGAATGGTATTATCTAAAAGATTCAGGTGCAATGGCAACAGGTTGGGTCAAGGACAATGGTAAGTGGTACTATCTGGCTTCATCTGGTAATATGCTTCGCAATACATACACACCAGATGGCTACTATGTAGATGGCAGTGGTGCTTGGAAATAATCATGAAACAGAGAAAGTCTACTGAGAAGGTAGATTTTCTTTTTTTCATTTTCATAATTATGAAAATCTGGAAAAAGGACACTATTTTTGATAAGATAGAATTATGGATTTTGAAAAAATTGAACAAGCATATACTTATTTACTAGAAAACGTCCAAATCATTCAAAACGATTTGGCGACAAATTTTTACGATGCCTTGATTGAACAAAATGGGATTTACCTAGATGGCCAAACTAATTTGGAGCAAGTCAAAAAAAATAATCAGGCCCTAAAACGCTTGGCACTTCGAAAAGAGGAGTGGCTACGGACCTACCAATTTCTATTGATGAAAGCTTCGCAAACAGAACCTCTTCAGGCTAATCACCAGTTTACACCAGACGCGATTGGTCACTTGATGATTTTTATCATCGAGCAGCTTTGGCCAACTGAAGCCTTTAGTCTGTTAGAATTGGGTTCTGGGATGGGAATTCTGGGTGCTAATTTCTTGACATCTATGAACAAAAAAGTAGACTACCTGGGGATTGAGATAGACGACCTCTTGATTGATTTGGCGGCGAGTATGGCAGAAGTCATGGATCTTCAAGCAGCCTTTGTACAGGGTGATGCTGTGCGGCCGCAGGTCCTCAAAGAAAGTGATGTCATTGTGAGTGACCTACCGATTGGCTACTACCCAGACGATCAGATCGCTTCACGTTACCAAGTTGCTGCTAGGGATGAACACACTTATGCTCACCATTTGATGATGGAGCAATCTCTCAAGTATCTTAAGACGGGAGGGGTCGCGATTTTCCTTGCTCCTAGCAATCTCTTGACGAGTCCTCAGAGTGACCTCTTGAAATCCTGGCTGACTGATCAGGCTCAGCTAGTGGCTATGGTAACTTTACCAGAGGATCTATTTGCTCAAGGAGCCCAGTCCAAGACCATTTTTGTTCTACAAAAGAAGCTAGCGCAGGATATCGAGCCATTTGTTTATCCACTTGCCAGTCTTCGGGACCCTGAAATTTTGATGGAATTTAAGGAAAATTTTCAAAATTGGTGTCAAGAACATGAAATCTAGTATAAATTTTGATATAATAGTTGAAAACGCTTAAAAAGGGGAATAAATTATGACAAAAACCATTGCAATTAACGCTGGGAGCTCTAGCTTAAAATGGCAACTGTACCAAATGCCAGAAGAAAAGGTACTTGCAAAAGGTTTGATTGAGCGAATTGGATTGAATGATTCAGTTTCCACAGTTAAGTTCGATGGTCGTTCAGAACAGCAAGTTCTTGACATTGAAAACCACACTTTGGCTGTAAAAATCTTGCTTGATGACTTGATCCGTTTTGATATTATCAAAGCTTATGATGAAATTACTGGTGTTGGACACCGTGTTGTTGCAGGTGGAGAATACTTCAAAGAGTCTACAGTTGTTGAAGGGGATGTTCTAGGAAAAATCGAAGAACTAGGACTTCTTGCTCCATTGCATAACCCTGCAAATGCTGCTGGAATTCGTGCCTTCAAAGAATTGTTGCCAGATATCACAAGTGTAGCAGTCTTTGATACTTCATTCCATACAACAATGCCAGAAAAAGCCTACCGCTATCCATTACCAACTAAGTATTATACAGAAAACAAGGTTCGTAAATATGGAGCCCACGGTACAAGCCACCAGTATGTTGCCCAAGAAGCGGCAAAACTTTTGGGACGTCCACTTGAAGAATTGAAATTGATTACCTGTCACATCGGTAATGGTGCTTCTATTACAGCTGTTAAGGGTGGTCAATCTGTTGATACCTCAATGGGATTCACTCCACTTGGTGGTGTTATGATGGGAACTCGTACAGGGGATATTGACCCGGCCATCATTCCTTATTTAATGCAATATACAGAGGACTTTAACAAGCCTGAGGACATCAGTCGTATCCTCAATCGTGAGTCAGGGTTGATGGGTGTTTCAGGTAAGTCTAGTGATATGCGTGATGTTCAAGCGGCAATGGAAGCAGGGGATCCTGATGCAACTTTGGCTCTTGAAATGTACGTTGACCGTATCCAGAAACACATCGGACAATACTTGGCTGTCCTAAACGGGGCAGACGCTATTATCTTTACTGCTGGTGTTGGTGAAAATGCAACTCTCGTGCGTGAGAAAGTCATTTCAGGTATCTCTTGGTTTGGATGTGATGTCGATCCAGAGAAAAATGTCTTTGGTGTAACTGGAGATATCTCAACTGACTCAGCAAAAATTCGTGTACTTGTCATCCCAACTGATGAAGAGCTTGTCATTGCTCGTGACGTTGAACGTTTGAAAAAATAAAAGAAAAGAAAATCGACCTCTCTTTAAAGAAGGTCGATTTTTATGTTTTAACAAGTGTTACCATTTGGTTAGGGAAACTTCACCGCTATGGAGCCATATTTTTTCACCAGTAGGCAATTCTATCTGCAGTTGTCCATGGTCAGAAATTTCACATGCTCTACCAGAAATAATCTCTGAATCTTGCTTAAAAGAAATCTCTTTTCCTAAAACGATGGAGCGTTTTTTATAGAGATAGAGGAGTTCATCGACTTCTGTTTCATAAAAGCATTTCCAAATCTCAGCGATGAGTTCATTACGAGTGATAGGGGCTTTTTGCTGGAATAAGCTTCTAGCTTTTGTTTGTAAGTTTTTGGGGAAATCGGTAATAGAAAAGTTGATCCCGACCCCAATGATAACATCTGTTACTAGTCCAGTTTCAACAGAAGTAATGGCTTCGGTTAGAATACCAGCAATTTTTTTCTGGTTCAGATAGATGTCATTGACCCACTTGATATCCACATCAATCAGACTAAGATTCTTGATAGCCTTGTAGATAGCTCCAGCAGTTAAGAGAGTATAGGCAGGGAGGTCTTGATAAGGAAGGTTGGGTTTGAGATGAAGGGACATATAAATCCCTCCTTGAGGAGGAGAGAAGTAGGGACGTTGAAAACGTCCACGTCCAGAAGTTTGGCTAGTTGAGAGATAGAGAGTGTCTTCTTTAGCACCAGCCTCCAGAGCTTCTTTGGCATCGATTTGGGTTGATTTGGTCTTGGGTTTAAATCGGACAGTAATGGGACTATTAGCTTCAATTTCTTGGGGCAAGATAAGGTCACCATGAAGGAGTTTATAGCCACGATTTTTAATGCTGTCAATCTCAAGACCTTCTTGTTGGAGACGCTGGATAGCCTTCCAAACAGAGGTGCGAGAGAGGTTTAATGTTTCGGCAATTTTTTCTCCACTTAAATAATCTGTTTCGTTCGCTAAGATTTTGTAAACTTCTTGGTAAGATTTCATACTGGGTCCTTTCTGGAACAACTAGATTTATTGTACCATATTTTTAAAAAAGGATACTTGCTTGGAGAGGTATCTTAGTCTACTTTAAAAATTTTACCTAGTTTTAGTTAGGATGCCATGGGCAAAGTGGTTTTCAAATCCTTTGAAAAGTGGTAAAATGTTTTAATAGCTTATTTATCTGAATTTAGTATTCAGAAGGAAAGGATCTGTTGTGAAATCAATAGGTGTCATTGAAAAGTTAAAGGGCTTATCGAAACAAGAAAGGCTCCTCTTAGGGGTTATTCTGAGTATTTTTCTTCCTTTTTATCTTTTCGTTATTATTTTTATCTCTTACTTACTTTGGTTAGTTTATACTGGGGAGATGAAGGGAATTTTGAAACGTTTGTCTCAGCACCCTGTCTTGCTCTTTTTTATTGCCTATAGTACCGCTATTTCTCTCTTAGCACAAAATGTGATGGGAGTGGTGGCATCGGTAAGTATGTTACTTTTTGCAATTTTCTTTTACTATTATCAAGCCCAGTTAACTCCTAAGTTTTTCCGCTTGACCTTACAGGCTGTATTATCTTTAAGTGTTCTGGCAGCCGCTTTTGCATCATTGGAACATTTCCAAATTGTAAAGAAATTTGATTATACCTTCCTATCACCAAAGATGCAGGTATGGCATCAAAACCGGGCTGAGGTTGCTTTCTTTAATCCTAATTATTACGGGATTATCTGCTGTTTCTGTATTATGATTGGTTTTTACCTGATTAGTACGACTCGATTAAGATGGTTAAGAGTCTTTTCCATGATTGCTATCTTTGCTAATTTGTTCGGTTTGAACTTTACACAGAATCGGACAGCTTTTCCGGCCATCATCTTTGGAGCCATCATTTACCTCTTTACAACCATTAAAAACTGGCGTGCCTTCTGGCTTAGCATTGGAGTTTTTGGCGTTGGATTAGCATTTCTATTCTCAAGTGATTTGGGTGTTCGGATGGGGACCTTGGATTCGTCAATGGAAGAACGAGTGTCGATCTGGAATGCTGGGATGACTTTGTTTAAGCAAAATCCCTTCTGGGGGGAAGGCCCTCTAACCTATATGCACTCTTTCCCACGTATCGGTGCACCTTACCATGAGCATGCTCATAGTATATACATTGACACGATTTTGAGCTACGGTGTGGTGGGAACAGTACTTTTAGGAATTGCTTCTGCCACTCCAATACGAATGTTGATTGATATGAGTCAAGTACCTAGCAAGCGTCCTATCCTTGGCCTCTATCTCTCTTTCTTGACTGTAGTAGCAGTACATGGAATTTTTGACTTGGCTCTATTTTGGATTCAGTCAGCTTTCATCTTCCTTTTGGTCATGTGCAGCTTACCTCTCAAACACAGTGCTTTAGTAGAAGAATTAGTCGATTAACAATAAAAAGCTATAGGAGTGATTTTTTCTCTCTTATAGCTTTTTTGGGTTGTTATTTCAGACAGTTTGGGACTTTTATTGAATGGCTTTAAGCAGGTCTTCGGCTTGATTTTGTAGTGATGCTGCAACACTATCTTCGAGAACTAATTGACCATCTGTCCAAGCAGAATCATTGACACGAGCTGCGGTAAAATCACCAACAACTTGTGTACGGATAAATGGCAAGAGGTCTTTATAAATCGCAAAGAGTTGATCGTGTCCAGCGTTAGCTACAGAAGATACTGTAACAATCTTATCTTGAAGTGCAGATGCTCCACGAGTGTCAGACAAGTCAATGGCGCGTGAAAGCCAGTCAAGCAAGTTTTTCACTGTACCAGGAATGGAGAAGTTGTAGACTGGAGAGAAGATCCAGATAGCATCAGCAGCAAGAACTGCTTCACGAGCTGCTGTTACAGCTGGAAGAGTTGGGACTTCAAGATCTTGACTAAATAGTGGAATAGCTGAGTAATCAAGGTATCTGACTTTAACATTTTCAGCAAGTGCTTTTTCAGCTTCTAATGCCATTTGGTGGTTGAAAGAACCTTCACGAAGTGAACCTACGATAAATAATACTTTTTTAGACATAGGGAGTCTCCTTTAGAATTTAATCAGAGTTTTCTCTGTTGTTACAAATAATGTTACAACAAAACAAAATGATTTTCAAGGAATTTGCTCAGCAATCAAAAAAATTTTGTTAAAAGTATAACCCAAGGACAAAATTTTATTCATGTAGAGTTAAGGGAAAGTCCATGTATGGCTAGTTTGGACCTTCTCCAGTTAGCCAATCAAGTCCTATAAAAATCCAAGAACAATCCCTCTATTCACTTGTAATAAAGAAGGATAGATGGTAAAATAGACGAGTGAAAATGAGACAGAAAAAAGAAAAAAATTCCCTATTATTTCAGTACAGTATTGGCTTGACCCTGCTGGCTCTAGTTGTAACCTCTTCCTTTCTTTATTTGGTGTGGCTTGGTATGAAGCCTTATCGAACTGCAAAGACAGAAGGGGAGAGACTGGCCAAGCAGTATGCTGAGCTGGAAACGGTTAGTCAGATTGACTTTTTTAATGGTTTAGAGAGCTACTATAGTGTTCTCGGCCAAGATAAAAATCAAAAGCCAATAGCTGTTTTAATTGAGAAAAATAGTCAAAAAATCTATGTGTATCAACTAGAAAGTGGCACTTCACAAGAAAAAGCAGAAGCAGTTGTCAAAGAAAAAGGAGCAACTGAAATCGACAAGATTACCTTTGGACGTTACGCTGATAAGCCCGTCTGGGAAATCAAGTCTGGTGGAGACTACTATCTGGTTGATTTTGAAACAGGAGTCATACTCGAAAAGGAGAAGCTATGAAATTATCCAAACGTGTCTTAGAAATGGAAGAAAGCGTCACTCTGGCTAGCGATGCAAAAGCCAAGAAGTTAAAAGCGGAAGGAAAAGATGTTCTTTTCTTAACTTTAGGTCAGCCCGATTTTCATACTCCTGAAAATATTCAAGATGCTGCTGTTGAGGCCATTCGAGATGGACGTGCTTCTTTCTATACGGTAGCTTCAGGTTTGCCTGAATTAAAAGCTGCAGTCAATACCTATTTTGAACGTTATTATGGTTATTCTGTGGCGGCAAATGAAGTCACATTTGCTACAGGTGCCAAGTTCTCCCTCTATACTTTCTTTATGGCTGTGATTAATCCAGGAGATGAGGTAATCATTCCTACTCCTTACTGGGTCAGCTATGGGGATCAGGTTAAGATGGCAGAAGGCCTTCCAGTCTTTGTCCAAGCCAAGGAAGACAATCACTTTAAAGTAACTGTGGAGCAATTAGAAGCGGCTCGCACAGATAAGACCAAGGTCTTGGTTCTTAACTCACCATCTAATCCTACCGGTATGATCTATTCTCGCGAGGAACTCTTGGCTATCGGAAATTGGGCTGTTGAACATGACATTCTCATCCTAGCAGATGATATTTATGGTCGTTTGGTCTATAACGGGAATGAGTTCGTTCCAATCTCTAGTCTGTCAGAAGATATTCGCAAACAAACTATTGTCATTAATGGGGTGTCTAAGGCCTACGCTATGACAGGATGGCGTGTTGGTTATGCAGTTGGTGATCCAGAAATTATTGCTGCTATGAGCAAATTGACTGGTCAAACAACTTCTAACCTAACCGCTGTTTCACAATACGCAACCATCGAGGCACTAACTGGACCGCAAGATTCTGTGGAAGTCATGCGTCAAGCATTTGAAGAACGTTTGAATACCATCTATCCACTCTTGTGTCAAGTCCCTGGCTTTGAGGTTGTCAAACCACAAGGAGCTTTCTATCTCTTCCTAAATGTTAAAAAAGCCATGGAAATGAAAGGTTATAGCGATGTAACCGCATTTACAACGGCTATCCTTGAGGAAGTTGGTCTAGCATTGATTACAGGAGCCGGATTTGGAGCACCAGAGAATATTCGTCTCAGTTATGCGACAGACTTGGAAACTCTTAAAGAAGCTATTCGTCGTTTGCACCGATTTATGGAAAAATAAGAAGTTAAACCTCCGTCCTTTTGGCGGAGGTTTTTGTAGCTAAAAACTTATGAATTTCTGTTAAACTAGCTAGCTATCAGGCATTATTTGTGGTACAATAATGAGTAATAATGTCTTCGGACAAGTTAAACGAAAAAAGGAAGATAAAACATGACAAAACGTGTAACAATTATCGAAGTAAAAGATTACGTTGGCCAAGAAGTGACCATCGGTGCTTGGGTGGCGAATAAATCAGGAAAAGGGAAAATTGCCTTCTTACAATTGCGTGACGGAACAGCCTTTTTCCAAGGTGTAGCTTTCAAACCAAACTTTATCGAAAAATTTGGTGAAGAAGTGGGACTTGAGAAGTTTGATGTTATCAAACGCTTAAGCCAAGAAACTTCTGTTTATGTGACAGGGATTGTCAAAGAAGACGAACGTTCTAAGTTTGGCTATGAGTTGGACATTACAGACATCGAAGTGATTGGTGAATCTCAAGACTACCCAATTACACCAAAAGAACACGGAACAGACTTCTTGATGGATAACCGCCACTTGTGGTTGCGTTCACGCAAACAAGTCG
>CAURIB010000044.1:0-11347 GCA_963524795.1 uncultured Streptococcus sp. | reverse complement strand
GAACGTGTCGGTGTTAAATTTAGCGATAGCGACTTGATTGGTCTTCCAATCCGTATCACTGTTGGGAAGAAAGCAGCTGATGGGATTGTAGAAGTGAAGATTAAGGCGACAGGAGATACAATCGAAGTTCACGCAGATAGCTTGCTTGAAACCCTTGAAATCCTAACAAATAAATAAAATCTATAATCAGAAGAAAAACAAGACAAAAATGTAACTAGTTTTTGCCTTGTTTTTTCTCTATAATGAGATAAAATAATGATAAAAAGAGTAATACTCAATGAAAATCAAAGAGCAAACTAGGAAGTCAGCCGAAGGTTGCTCAAAACACCGTTTTGAGGTTGTGGATAGAACTGACGAAGTCAGTAACACATATACGGCAAGGTGAAGCTGACGTGGTTTGAAGAGAATTTCGATGAGTATAAATAAAGAGGTAGAGCTATGCTAAAATTTCCAAAGGATTTTGTCTGGGGTTCCTCAACTTCTGGGCCACAGACAGAAGGGCGAGTGCCTGGTGACGGAAAGGGAGACAATCTCTGGGATTATTGGTACCAAGTAGAGCCAAATCGCTACTATAATGGGATTGGACCAGACAAAACATCGACCTTTTATGAAAACTGGGAGCAGGATATCGAGCTCTTGTTAGAAACAGGTCATACAGCCTTTCGGACTTCTATCCAGTGGTCTCGTATTTTCCCACGGGGTCGTGGAGAAGTTAATCCTCAAGGTGTGGCTTTTTACCGTCAGGTCTTTGAAGCTATTAAGGCCAAGGGAATTCGCCTTTTAGTAAATCTTTATCACTTTGATCTGCCTTTTGCCCTTCAAGAGGATGGCGATGGTTGGGAAAATAAGGCGACCATCAAGGCTTATGAAGACTATGCTCGTTTCTGTTTTGAAACTTACGGAGACTTGGTAGATCAGTGGATTACCTTCAATGAACCTATCGTTCCTGTTGAGTTTGGCTATTTCTATGATGCCCACTATCCTCATAAGGTAGATGCCAAAGCTGCCGTTAAGGTTGCCTATCATACCCAGCTAGCAAGCACTCTTGCGGTCAAGGCTTGTCATGAGGTCTTGCCGGGTTCTAAGATTGGGATTGTCCTCAACTTGACACCAGCCTATCCACGTAGCCAGCATCCTGCCGATGTGAAAGCTGCACGCATTGCTGATCTATTTCAAGCTCAATCTTTTCTAGATCCATCTGTCTTAGGAACTTATCCAGAAGAATTGAAGGAAATTTTAGCTGAGCATGATTTACTGCCAGATTCTACAGCAGAAGAGTTGGAGCTTATTCGTGAGCACACAGTAGATTTCCTTGGAGTCAACTACTACCAGCCTTTGCGTGTCATGGCGCCACGTTTTGCTAAGCATCCTGATAGTCCGCTCTTGCCAGAACATTTTTATGAACCTTATGTCATGCCAGGTCGTAAGATTAATCCACACCGCGGTTGGGAAATCTACGAGCAAGGAATTTACCATATCGCTCAAAACATCAAGGAAAACTATGGCAATATCGAGTGGATGCTGACCGAGAATGGGATGGGTGTTGAAGGTGAGGATAAATTCCGTGAAAATGGCATGATTCAGGATGACTACCGTATCGACTTTGTCAAAGGTCACCTTCGTGAACTTCATCGCGCTATCGAAGACGGTGCTAACTGTAAAGGCTATTTGATCTGGACCTTTATAGACTGCTGGTCATGGCTCAATAGCTATAAAAATCGTTATGGTTTGGTCGAGCTAGACTTAAAAACACAAGAGCGTCGCCTGAAAAAATCAGGCCACTGGTTCAAAGAACTCAGTGACAATAATGGATTTTAAGCTACTTTTCAAATAGATTAAGAAAAAACCATTGGAAATAAAGCTCTTTTCGAGTTTTTCCAATGGTTTTTCTTGTTCTTATAATAGTCCGATAAAGAGTAGTAGGGCTGATAAAGCAATAAAAGCTAGGGTTGCTAGACCACGTTGGCCTGGGCTGTAAATCTTTCGTTCTCCTCGAACTGGGAAGACAATCGCAAGAAGGGCACCACCTACGGCACCACCCACATGCCCAGCAAGGCTAATACCAGGCATTAAAACACTACCTACTAGATTGATGACTAAGAGGGAGAGGTAGGATTGACCAAGTTGTTGGAGATAGGGATTGCGTGAAGCATATCGGAGAACAACAATTGAGGCAAACATACCGTAGAGGGCAGTGGAAGCACCTGCAGTAATAGCATTGGGACTAAAAACTAGGACAAAGAGATTTCCCATCATACCTGATAGAAGGTAGATAAAGAAAAACTGTTTGGAGCCAAAGATTTGTTCCATCTGACGTCCCAAAAAGTAGAGGGATAGCATATTGACTAAAAAGTGCTCCAAGCCAATGTGGACAAAGGTTGCGGAGAATAAGCGCCAGATTTGTTCAGGCATGGCCTTGATTGCTGGGGGATAAACAGCTCCGAATTTATATAAGGTGGCTGCACTTGTGTAGTTAAAACCACTGGTTAAAAACATGAGTACAAAAACTAGGGTTGTCACGAGTAGAAAGAAGCTTGTGACGGGATACCGACGATCAAAAATCTCTTTCATAGATGATTACCTCCTCAACGGGCATATCGTGTGGATCAGGATGGAAGTCCTGAATCTGACAAGGGTAGAGAGTGCTGATAGTGTTGCCAGAATAATTGCTCAAATATCTATCATAGTAGCCACCACCGTAGCCAATTCGATAACCAGAAGGATTAAAAGCTAAACCAGGAACATGGATCAAGTCAATCTGAGACGGCTCAAAGACAATAGTTTTCCCCTGTGGTTCAAGAAGTCCAAAAGAATTTCTTTCGAGTTTCTCTGGTTCATATAGAACAAAGTCCATTTTCCCATGTGGATAAGTTTTGGGAATGAGAATCGTCTTCCCATCTTTTTGAGCCTGTTCAATGAGTCTAGCTGTCTGAAATTCATGAGGGAAAGACAGGTAAGTGGCGATGGTTTTTGCTTCCTTGTAGAAGGGATGTAGAAGTAGTTGCTCAGTCAACCAAGCGTCCATGACTTCCTTTTTTTCGGCTGATAGAGATTTGAGTTCTTGCAAGACCTGCTTGCGTAGGGCTTTTTTCATTGTTTACTCCGCAGCTTTCTTTGCTAAAAAGCTTGAGACAGCCTCGACTCCAATTGCCAGAGCTTCTTCCTTAGGACTCATCTGTGGATGATGAAGAGCATAGGGACTATCAATTCCAAGCCAGAACATGACACCAGGAACCTTAGAGAGAAGATAACCAAAGTCTTCTCCTGTCATGGCAGGTTCGATATCGATTAGTTCAATGCCCTCTTTTTCATCAAAGAAGGTCATCAATTCCTGGGCTAATTCAGGGTTGTTTTCGACTGGTAAATAGCCTCCCTGTTTTAGTTCAACTTCCACATCCATATCAAAAGCAGCTGCGACACCTTCAGCGATGGCTTTGACACGTTTTTGCACCAATAGACTCATGCTATGTGTGAGAGCTCGAATGGTTCCATGCAAGAAAGCTGTATCAGCGATGACATTATTGGTTGTTCCAGCTTGAAAGACACCGAAAGTGACGACAGCTCCCTCGATAGGATCGACATTACGACTGACAACTGACTGAACTTGAGTGACAAAATGGCTAGCTGCAACCAGAGCGTCGTTTGCTTGATGTGGAAAGGCAGCGTGACCACCTTTACCCTTGAAACGAATCTTGACTTCGCAAGTTCCTGCAAAGAGTGTATGGGTATTGGTCGCAATCTGACCAACCTTTAGGTCTGGACGGACATGAAGTCCATAGAATTGGTCAGGCAACCAGTCGCCAAAGGCCCCATCTTCGTACATGAGCATACCACCTGCTTCGTTTTCCTCGGCAGGTTGGAAGAGAAAGAGGAGATTGTTTTTGGGTTGATTTTCTAGAGCACGTTCGAGACTTCCGAGAGCAATGGTCATGTGAAAATCGTGTCCACAAGCATGCATGCGGTCTGGGTGTTGAGAGGCAAAAGGAAGGCCTGTTTGTTCAATGATTGGGAGTCCATCAATGTCTGTCCGCCAACCAATGGTACGTTCTGGCTGACTTCCCTGCAAGTAAACTAAAATACCTGTTCGCCAGGTACGAGTCTGAACAAAATCCTTGCCAGCTGTTAATTTCTCAATGACACTTAGCAAATAAGCGTGAGTCTTGAATTCTTCTAAACCAATCTCAGGAATTTGGTGAAGATCGCGTCGAGTTTGGATCAAATCTAACATATCTAATTTCCTTCTACTGATACGATAAAGAGGCTGGAAAAGTTTCCGCCTCTGTTACTAATTACAAGGTACGAAGCGCATCCTCTAGCGCTGTTTTTTGTTGGGTTTGGCTATCGATTTCTTTGATAACACGAGCTGGAACACCAGCTACCACAACGTTTTCTGGAACATCTTGAGTAACGATGGCACCTGCAGCGACAACAGAACCACTACCAATCTGAACACCTTCGATAACTACAGCGTTAGCACCGATGAGTACATTATCACCGACACGTACAGGTTCAGCACTAGCTGGCTCGATGACACCTGCAAGAACAGCACCTGCACCTACGTGACTATTTTTACCGACAATAGCACGTCCACCTAAAATAGCTCCCATATCAATCATAGTGCCAGCACCGATTTCTGCACCGATATTGATAACAGCTCCCATCATGATAACAGCGTTGTCACCAATCTCAACTTGGTCACGGATGATAGCGCCTGGCTCGATACGAGCATTGATATCACGTTTATCAAGGAGAGGTACAGCTGAATTGCGGGCGTCTTGTTCAACAACATAGTCCTTGTTTTCTGTAAGTCCTTCAAGAAGTGGAGCGATATCTTTCCAGTCTCCAAAAAGAACATTCCCAAGTTTGGTAACAGAAGCAGGAATAGAGCCCGCAAGTTGCCCTTCAAAGGTCACTTTTACACTGGTCTTTTTTTCAGCATTTGCGATAAATTGGATAATTTCTTGTGCATTCATTTTTGTAGCAGTCATGGGGGTTCTCCTCACTCTTTGTAATGCTTACTATTCTATCAAAAAAGGCTTCAAAATTGAAGCCTAAAGTATCAAAAGAGGGTGTTTAATTCTTTGATTTTGATTCTTCGATTGACAAAAAAATCATAGGAACGATAATTAAAATCATAGCTAGTACCAAAAAACCATCTAGGACCATTCCCAGGAAAAGGACACTGAGGATTGCCGAGGATAGCGGTTCGCTTGCGCTGACGACTGATACTACCAAGGGCGAGACCAGGGAAACAGCCTTCATGGAAAGGAAAAAGGCAAAAGCCGTTCCCAAAAAGGCGATGGTCAAACAAATCAAGATACTAATGGCATCAAGCTGGAAGCTAATCTCGTAAACGGGGTAGAGAACATTACTAAAAAGCCCCGCAATAATCATCCCCCATCCAACAGTAGGCACGAATCCATAATTTTTAGCAAAACGCTGGGGTAATATAACATTGAACATGAGGCCCAGAGCGCTAAGGAGTCCTGTTATGAGAGCTAGGGGAGTAATTGATAGTTTAGACAAATCTCCTTTTGTAGCCATCAGAAAAACTCCAATCATAGCAATCAAGACATAAAAAATGGCACTTTTTGAAGCTTTTTTCTTATAGATGATGCGATTGTAAAGGAGGATAAAGATAGGGCTGATAAATTGGAGGATGGTGGCAGTGGTTGCGTTGGAGTACTCGACACAGAGATAGAAGAAAAACTGAACGGAGAAAATCCCTAAGATGGCATAGGCCAGAAAAGGAAGGTAATTTTTTCGTTTTTTCCAGATATCAAAGAGCTGGGAGCGGAGTTGAAAGCTCGATAAGATGAGTACTACACTACCTGCGACGAGGAGACGCATGGAGGTAATCCAGCCTGAAGATACTTGATAGTGGGCAAAAAAGTACTCTCCTAAAATTCCACAGATTCCCCAAATTAAGCCAGAAAGGAGAGAATAGATAGTTCCCTTAAATATATTCTTTTGATATTTATTCATGTACATATTGTACCATGAAATAAAAAAAGAAAAAAGAGAGTGGAGAAAAATCATTTCTTTCAGAAATTTTTTCTCACTCTCAAACAATATAGTATTTATTGCTGTTGGCTGCTAGAAGCAGGTGGATTACTACTGTTATTTGGTGTAGAGCTACTGTTACCAGTATTACTGTTGGTAGCACTATTATTGTTATTATTACGATTGTTATTATTGTTGTTATGATTGCTATTTGATGAGGAAGTAGATGCTTTTGGTAAACTTCCAAGAATACTAGACCAAGCGTTTTGGTAGTCTGAATCACTTCCACCAATCGCAAAACGGTAGGTCGTAGTTGGTGCACCTGCTTGGTTAGCCCAGTAGCTAGTCACTGTTTCTCCTGTTACATTAATCTCTTTTCCGTTGATGGAAACCTTACCTGGTTTCTGACCAGTCGATCTAAGGACTTGAGAAGAAGTGACGCTGGAGTCCAGGCTAAAGCGTTCAGAGCCCCAAACAGAAGGAGAAGCTTGCTGAATAGCATTTACCAGATAAGCCATATATTTAGCATTGCGGTAGTGACCAGCTCCCTTTCCAAGAGGTCTATTGTCATCGTGGCCAAGCCAACCCCCCAGTGTCAATCTTGGAGTTGAAAGCATAAGCCACATATCACCATCTTCATTGGTTGTACCAGTTTTACCAATCCAGTCAGCGCCGGCTAGACTTGGGTTGATAGAAGCAAGGTCGCTCTGGAAGCTTGAAGTGACTCGTGACGAAATAACATCTCTCAACAAGCTCTGCATAATGGTTGCAGTCGCTTTAGAGTATACCTGAACAGGTTCGTCTTTGTGCTCATAGATAACCTCACCACTAGTTTTTTCGATTTTCGAAATCATGAATTTTTTATGATAAACACCGTTGTTGGCTAAGGTTTGGTATCCGTTTGTATGTTGAGCTACAGTAACGTCGATTCCTCCACCCATAGGCAAACTTTCAATGTTGTACTCAGGAATCTCATAGCCCATTTTTTCCATGTAAGAGCGAACATCAACACCCTTTTCACGGAGTGTGCGGTAAGTCCAGTAGGCTGGGATGTTCCATGAATAATTGAGGGCTTCTTTCAAGCTCATCATGCCTGTACCAGGACTATTGACATACATGATTGGGTTTCCGTTTGAGAAGTTAGTTGGATAGTTAGATAGGATACTTGCACTTCCCATCAAACCTTGGTCAATGGCAATACTGTAAGCTAGGATTGGTTTAGTAGTTGAAGCAGGAGAACGTTTGGTATTAAAAGCGTGGTTGTTTTGGTTACTTTGGTAATCGCGACCACCGACAAAGCCTAAGATTGCTCCCGTTTGATTATCCATCAAAACATTTCCGACTTCAGGTTGACCGGTATTATCATCAACTAGATAGCCATAGTTGGCCACTGCATCTTGCATAGCAGTATGGATAGCTTTGTCGATTGTAGTTGTAATACGATAGCCGCCGTTTTGAATTTCTTTTTCGGCCAATTCACGATAGGATTTTTGGATAGATTCGTTCTTTAGCTCTTGTGCAGAGACGTTATCTTTTTGTACCAAGTAATCATACATGAGATTCGTGGCTTCATCGAGGGCAGAGAAGTAGAGGAAGCCTTTAGCAGTAATGCTAACATTTTCTGCTGGCAAGAAATCCTGCTTAATGTCATAGGCTTTATAGGTTTCATAGTCTTCTTTACTGATGGCTCCTGTTCGGTACATATTGTAAAGAACATCTTTGGAACGCTTGATACCTAGTTGCATATCCTCCTCACTCTTCATCTCACCAGTTGATTCATAAGGTGAGTAGGAGATAGGACTTTGTGGCAATCCGGCTAGAAAAGCTGCTTGAGGGACAGTAAGTTTGCTTGCATCCACTCCGAAAATCCCAGTCGCAGCCTGCTGAGCACCTGCGATATTTTGTCCCTTGTTATTGCGTCCAAAAGGTGCGACGTTGAGATAGGTTGTCAGGATTTCATCCTTGCTCATGGCACGTTCTAAGGCCAGAGCATCTACGATTTCACTGGCTTTTCGAGCTAGAGTCGGAGCATCACCAACGACTTGTTGCTTGATGAGCTGCTGTGTTAGGGTAGATCCTCCACTGGAAGAACCAAGTCCGATAAAATTTCCTAGACTGGCACGAATAACAGCTTTTGGAACGACACCATTGTGTTCTGCAAAATGTTCATCTTCAGTCGCAACGATAGCCTGTTTCAGATTATCTGAAATATCCTCTGATGAAACAGATGTTCGAAGGAGGTCGCTTTCGATAGCTCCGATCATGGAACCATCTGCATAGCGAATCTCAGAGATGGATGAAATATTATTGACTTGCTTGAGCAAATCTTCTGTTTGTGGAACACTTACCTGATCGAAAAGAGAAACAGCATAGCCCAAGACAACCCCTGATCCGAGGAGCCCCCCAATGAATGCGAGGATAAAAAGAGTGTTAAAAGTTGCTTTGATTCCTAGCAAGATATTGGCAAAAATAGTCCAAATGGTCAGTTTGGTTTTGGTTTTCTTCTTTTTCTTAGAAGATTTTCCACTGTTTTTCTCTGGATCTTTTTTTGAAATGGTTGATTTTAGAGACTGAAGGAAGGCCAGTCCTTTTTGTTTGATTCTTGTTAATCGATTGTTCATAGAATTCCTCACTCTTTATTATTATACCATAAAAGCTTTTCTTGCAAGCAATTAGGCTTAGAATGAGGCTTGATAGAAGGGTTGGGCCTTGGTGTTTAAACATAGAAAAGAGAGTGGGACAGAAATCGGTAATTCGTTAGAATTCGATTTCGTCGTCCCACCTCCGCACAGTTGAGTAGGGCTGTAAAAGCTGATAAAATCAGCGTAGTAGAGCCCACTCAACCACTGCGTCTTGCTCAACAATCCAAAGAAAATTGAGAGGCTAGGACTTTTGTCCCAGCCTCGTGTTGTAAAAGCGATTATTTTTCTCCTGAGAGTTCTTTTCCAAGGTTAATCAAGTAGTCTTTAAGATCATCTTTGACTTGTGGATGTCTAAGTGCGTAGTCGATTGAAGTTTTCATAAAGCCAAACTTGTCTCCAACATCATAACGAGCACCCTTGAATTCACGAGCAAATACTCGTTGAGTTTTGTTGAGAGTATCGATGGCATCTGTGAGCTGGATTTCATTTCCGGCACCAGGTGTTTGATTTTCAAGGATACCAAAAATTTCAGGTGTGAGAAGGTAACGACCGATGATAGCTAGATCACTTGGTGCATCTTCAGGTGCTGGTTTTTCAACGAAAGTTTCAACACTGTAAAGTCCATCTTTGCCTTCTCCTTGAGGAGCGATGACACCATAGGCTGAGACTTCTTCATGTGGGACAGGCATTACAGCGATGGTAGAAGCGTGAGTCTCTTCGTAATCATTCATGAGTTGCTTGGTCAATGGGGTAGCCTTGTCATCATTGATATCCATGAGGTCATCCCCAAGCATAACTACAAAAGGTTCATTCCCAACAAAGGCTTTGGCTTGCAAAACGGCATCTCCGAGTCCGCGTGGGTGAGTTTGACGGATGAAGTGGAGGCGCATGCCAGTCGTTTCGTCAACAAGTTTCAAGAGATCATTCTTTCCTTTTTCTTTGAGGTTGTATTCTAGCTCAAAGTTCGAGTCAAAATGGTCTTCGATTGAGCGTTTTGACTTCCCTGTGACAACAAGAATATCCTCAATTCCAGACTTAAGAGCTTCTTCAACGATAAATTGAATGGTTGGTTTATCTACGATTGGTAGCATTTCCTTAGCCAAGGCTTTGGTAGCAGGAAGGAAGCGAGTTCCAAGTCCTGCAGCAGGGATAACGGCTTTTCTAACTTTTTGCATCATGAGATTCCTTTCTAACTGTGGTTTAAGACCACTCGTTTTCTGCCTTGAACTCATTGTTCATAAGTTCAGAAACAGCATCTTTAATATTTACATTTTCATAAATAACTTGGTAGATGGCTTGGGTAATAGGCATATAGACTCCAAGCTCTTGTGCCAACTCGTAGGCCGCTTTGGTCGTTGAAATTCCTTCAATGACCATTCCCATGTTAGCTTCGATATCGGTCAAGGCTTCCCCACGCCCCAGAGCATCACCAGCTCGCCAGTTACGTGAGTGGATAGAAGTTCCAGTAACGATCAAATCGCCAACACCTGAAAGACCACTGTAAGTTAATGGATTTGCTCCAAGCTTGACACCTAGACGAGTGATTTCTGCAAGGCCGCGCGTGATAATAGCAGCCTTAGCATTGTCTCCAAATCCAAGTCCATGAAGGGCACCAGCTCCCACTGCGATGATATTCTTAAGAGCACCAGCTGTTTCTACTCCGATAACATCTGTATTGGTATAAAGACGGAAGTAGTGGTTACTAAAGAGTGTCTGAACATACTGGGCTGTCTCTAAATCCTTAGATGCGGCGGTAATCAAGGTAATGTCACGTACGATGGTTTCTTCGGCATGACTAGGACCAGATACAACGACGATCTCGCTTCTAAGTTCTTCAGGGATTTCTTCTTCAAGAATGGTTGAAAGACGTTTGTGGCTATTCGGTTCAAGACCTTTTGATGCGTGCATGACGACCACTTTATGATCAAGAATGGCGGCAACTTGTTGGGCAACTAGTCGTGTAACCTTGGTTGGGACGACAAATAAAACAGCATCTACATCCTTCAAAGCTACTTCTAAGTCTTGGTAGGCTACAATTTTTTCATCTAAGACAATATCCTTAAAGTAGTGTTTATTAGTATGTTGTGTATTGATTTCGTTGATTTGCTCGGGAATGTTTCCCCATATACGAACTTCATGACCATTGTCATTTAGGACTTGTGATAGGGCAGTTCCCCAAGAACCAGGTCCTATAACTGCGATGGTTTGTTTGTTCATCTTTTCCCCCTTTGAGAAAGCTCTTTCTTAACATTCTACCATAAAAAGTATGATTTTGCATCTATATAACTAGCTGAGTATTCTACTATTATTAGGATTTTGTATTCATTTGATAAAATTTTTAGAGAGAATTTCAAGAAAAAGCAAATAAACCACTTAATGTTCAAATCGGATATCATTCAAAACCAAGAAAAGAAGAGCACTATTCTTCTAAAAAATGGTATAATAGGAGCATCACGAAAATTGGAGAGATACCATGAGTTTTTACAATCATAAAGAAATTGAGCCTAAGTGGCAGAAACACTGGGCTGACAATCACACTTTTAAGACAGGAACAGACGCTTCAAAACCCAAGTTTTATGCATTGGACATGTTCCCTTATCCATCTGGAGCAGGTCTGCACGTAGGGCACCCAGAAGGCTATACAGCGACCGATATCCTCAGCCGTTTCAAACGTGCGCAAGGCTACAATGTCCTTCACCCAA
>CAURIB010000043.1:0-11588 GCA_963524795.1 uncultured Streptococcus sp. | reverse complement strand
GGAAGCGCGTATTTGTTTAAAGGAACCTTTCGCTAGATATGGAATCGATTATTGAAATTAAGAATCTGTCATTTCGATACCAGGCAGATCAAGAACATTACGATGTTCATAATATTACGTTTCACGTGAAACGTGGAGAGTGGTTGTCTATCGTTGGTCATAATGGTAGTGGCAAGTCAACGACTGTTCGTTTGATAGATGGTTTACTTGAGGCCGAATCAGGGGAAATTTGGATAGACGGAGATCTTTTGACGGAAGAAAACGTCTGGGACAAACGCCGAAAAATTGGCATGGTCTTTCAAAATCCTGACAACCAATTTGTAGGAGCAACTGTGGAGGATGATGTTGCTTTTGGACTGGAAAATCAAGGAATCTCGCTTGAGGAGATGAAGCGTAGAGTTACAGAAGCCTTATCCTTAGTTGGGATGGCTGGATTTTCTAAAAAAGAACCTGCTCGCTTGTCAGGTGGCCAAAAACAGAGAGTGGCTATCGCAGGAGTTGTTGCTCTGCGACCAGACATTTTAATTTTGGATGAGGCTACAAGCATGTTGGACCCAGAGGGACGGCTAGAGTTAATTAAAATTGTGCAGGAAATTCGTCGAAATCATCAGATAACTGTGATTTCCATAACACATGATTTGGACGAGGTGGCCATGAGTGACCGAGTTTTGGTGATGAAAAAAGGGAAAATCGAATCAACTAGTAGTCCTAGAGAATTATTTTCTAGAGCGGATCTAGATCAAATTGGCTTAGACCAACCCTTTGTAAACCAATTAAAAGAGTCGCTACGTACTAGTGGCTTGAAATTACCAGAGCGCTACCTGACTGAAGAGGAGCTCGAGGAGGCTTTATGGGAATTATTCTAGACAATGTTAGTTATACGTATCAGGAAGGAACACCCTTTGCCTCAGCAGCCTTGTCAGATGTGAGTCTGACCATAGAAGATGGTTCCTATACGGCCATTATTGGGCATACAGGTAGTGGAAAATCTACTATTTTACAACTTTTGAATGGTTTGTTGGTTCCTACAAAGGGAAGTGTTCGTGTCTTTGATACATTAATTACACCAACATCCGTCAATAAGCAAATTCGTCAAATTCGCAAGCAAGTAGGATTGGTTTTTCAGTTTGCTGAAAATCAAATTTTTGAGGAAACAGTCTTAAAAGATGTGGCTTTTGGTCCTCAAAATTTTGGAGTTTCTGTAGAAGATGCCGAGGCTATTGCACGTGAAAAATTAGCTTTAGTAGGAATCGATGAATCACTCTTTGAACGAAGCCCGTTTGAACTCTCAGGGGGACAAATGAGACGGGTTGCTATTGCTGGGATTTTGGCAATGGAGCCAAGCATCTTGGTTTTAGACGAGCCTACGGCTGGATTGGATCCTGTTGGTCGTAAAGAGTTGATGAACTTGTTTAAAAAGCTTCATCAGGATGGTATCACGATTGTTTTGGTGACTCACCTTATGGATGATGTAGCAGAATTTGCTGACCAAGTTTATGTGATGGAAAAAGGAAAGTTAGTTAAGAGTGGGAAGCCAAGTCTTGTTTTCCAGAATCTTGAATTTATGGAAAAAATCCAATTGGGTGTTCCTAAAATTACTAGATTTTCTCAGAGACTAACTGATCGTGGAGTTTCTTTTAAACAATTGCCGATAACGATAGAGGAATTTAAGGAGTTCATCAATGGATAACATGATTTTAGGTCGCTACATACCAGGAGATTCGATTATTCATCGTCTGGATCCTCGTAGTAAGCTAGTAGCTATGATCTTATTGATTATCATCATTTTTTGGGCCAATAATCCGATAACTAATCTCATACTTTTCATTGTAACAGGCATATTTGTATTTTTATCAGAAGTTCCCTTGTCTTTTTTTATAAAAGGCTTGCGGTCTATGTTTTTTCTGATCGCTTTTACAACTCTTTTCCAATTGTTCTTCATTTCGGGTGGGGAAGTTTTGTATGAAGTGGGCTTTCTTAAAGTTACTAGTCATGGTTTAGAGCAGGCGGGAATTATTTGTTGTCGCTTTGTGTTGATTATTTTTTTCTCAACCCTGCTAACCTTGACGACCATGCCTCTTAGTTTAGCGACGGCAGTTGAATCCTTGTTGGGGCCGTTAAAAAGATTTAAGGTTCCAGTTCATGAGATTGGGCTTATGCTCTCTATGAGCTTGCGTTTTGTACCAACCTTGATGGATGATACCATTCGAATTATGAATGCCCAAAAGGCGCGTGGAGTTGATTTTGGAGAAGGGAATATTGTCCAGAAGGTAAAGGCCATGATTCCTATTTTGATTCCTTTATTTGCTACAAGTTTGAAAAGAGCGGACTCTTTGGCTACTGCTATGGAGGCTAGAGGTTATCAGGGTGGTAATGGACGTAGTCAGTATCGACAGTTGAATTGGATGAATAAAGATAGTCTAGCCCTTTTCTTTGTATGTCTATTGGGCGCAATCCTATTTTTATTAAAATCCTAAAGTAAAACAGAGAATAAAAAAGGTAAGATATGAACCGTTTTAAAAAATCTAAGTATATTATCGTTCTTTTTGTCCTTGTATTAGTAGTGTCAGTCTTTTTGGTAACGACGCAATCCAGTGCAATTGTGACAAAGGCGGGAGATGGAATTTCTCTTGTAGACAGAATTGTTCAAAAGCCATTTCAATGGTTGTCTTCGGCAAAATCTGATTTAGGGCATTTAACCAGAGCTTACAATGAAAATGAAAGTCTAAAAAAAGAACTCTATCAGATGAAGAAGAAAACGAATGAAGCAGACCGCTTAAAAGAAGAAAACGAGCAACTACGACAATTATTGGAGATGAAATCAAAACTAAACGGGACCAAGGTAATTGCGTCTGACGTTATCATGAGAACACCAGCGACTTGGAAACAAGAGTTGACAGTCGATGCAGGTTCTTCACAAGGTGTGACCAGTAATATGCTTGTTGTAGCTGGCGGTGGTTTGATTGGAAGCGTAGAAAAGGTTGAAGACAACTCTAGTGTGGTCAACTTATTAACCAACGCTGAAAATACAGAGAAAATATCTGTTAAAATCCAGCATGGTTCTACCAGTATTTATGGAATTATCATTGGCTACGATAAGGAAAAAGATTTACTGAAAATTAGTCAATTAAATAGCAGTAGCGACATTAGCAAAGGCGATAAGGTTGTAACTGGTGGTCTTGGTAATTTTAATGCTACTGATATTCCAGTAGGTGAAGTCGAATCTGTGACGCATAGCAATGACTATCTAACAAGAGAGGTCTTAGTCAAACTTCAGTCTGATTCAATGAATGCCAAAGTCGTAGAGTTAGTGGGGAACCCATCATGAGACTTTTTAAGCAGATAGGAATGTTTTTGCTCTTGCCCTTAATCATCTTAATAGATAGTCATTTAGGGCAATTTGTCAATAGTTCTTTCCCTTATTTTCAACTTGTTAGTCACACTATCTTTATCTTTTTATTATTTGAGACGATAGAAGTATCCGAGTATTTGTTTTTGGCTTATTGCTTAATTATTGGTCTTATCTATGATATTTATTTCTTTCATTTGATAGGGATTGCTAGTCTTCTTTTTGTTATTATTGGTGCAATCATTTATAAAAATAATTCTATCATTTTGTCAAATAGATGGACTAGACTATTAGCAATTTTAATGATGACTTTCTTGTTTGAATTTGGTAGTTTTATATTAGCTCAGGCGGTTGGATTAACTGCTGCAAGTATACCAGTCTTTATCGTTTATAGTCTAGTTCCATCGATGATTTTAAATGGTTTATGGATGATAGTTTTCCAGTTTATTTTTGAAAGAATATATCTATAAGAAAGAAACAAAACTGTAATAAAGGCGTAATATTTATTAGGCCTTTTTTTGATATACTAGTATTGTTTTAAAAGAAGGAGTATTTACACTTATGAAGAAAAAAATCCTAGCATCACTTTTGTTAAGCACAGTATTGGTTTCCCAAGGAACTGTTCTTTCAAGTGTTCAGGCAAATACAACAGATGAAAAAATCGCTGCTCAAGATAGTAAAATTAGCAGCTTAACAGCTCAACAAAAAGAAGCTCAAAAACAAGTAGATGAAATTCAAACTCAGGTTTCAGCAATCCAAACAGAACAAGAAAAATTGCAAGCTGAGAATGAAAAACTTCAAGCAGAATCTAAAAAGCTTGAAGGAGAAATTACTGAGCTTTCAAAAAATATCGTAGCTCGTAATGCATCTCTTGAAAACCAAGCTCGTAGCGCACAAACTAATGGAGCTGCTACAAGCTACATCAATACGATTATCAACTCAAAATCAATCACAGAAGCTATCTCACGCGTAGCAGCTATGAGCGAAATCGTATCAGCCAACAATAAAATGTTGGAACAACAAAAAGAAGATAAAAAAGCTATTGCTGAAAAACAAGTAGCAAACAATGAAGCAATCAATACAGTCATTGCAAATCAACAAACGCTTGCTGATGATACTCAAGTTTTGACAACAAAACAAGCAGAATTGAAAGTAGCAGAATTGAACCTTGCGGCTGAGAAAGCTACTGCAGAAGGTGAAAAAGCGAGTTTGTTAGAGCAAAAAGCAGCAGCAGAAGCTGAAGCAAAAGCGGCAGCGGAAGCTGAAGCGGCATATCGAGCTCAACAAACTAGCCAACGTCAATCGGTTGCAGCTTCAGCTAACACAAGCTTTGCTGCGCAAGTACAAGCAACTTCTACTTCATCATCAGACGATGAAGAACCAAGCTACACTCCTGTAGCTACTCGTACAACATCACGTCCAACATATAGTACAAATGCTTCAAGTTATCCAACTGGTGAATGTACTTGGGGAGCTAAAACGTTAGCACCTTGGGCTGGAGATTACTGGGGTAACGGAGCGCAGTGGGCTACTAGTGCAGCAGCAGCAGGATTCCGTACTGGTTCTCAACCACAAGTTGGTGCGATTGCATGTTGGAATGATGGTGGCTATGGACACGTAGCGGTTGTTACAGCTGTTTCATCATCATCAAGCATCCAAGTATCAGAATCTAACTATGGTGGAGATCGTACCATTAGTAACAAACGTGGTTGGTTCAACCCAACAACAACTTCTGAAGGTTATGTTACTTACATCTATCCAAACTAATGAAAAAATTGAGACTCTTTCCGAGTCTCTTTTCTTGTCTTTAAGTTGAGAAGTTCTGCTAAAAAACTATCAAAATAGCTTGATAATATTGAGAAATTGTGGTAAAATGAAACTTGTCGTGTGAACGATAATACTCATTCTTGATGAATTGTGAAACTGTTGCCTTCGGGTCGTTTTGCAAGCTGAAATCAAGAAGAGGAAAAAAACAAAAAGGAGAAATACTCATGGCAGTAATTTCAATGAAACAACTTCTTGAGGCTGGTGTGCACTTTGGTCACCAAACTCGTCGCTGGAACCCTAAGATGGCTAAGTACATCTTCACTGAGCGTAACGGAATCCACGTTATCGACTTGCAACAAACTGTAAAATACGCTGACCAAGCATACGACTTCATGCGTGATGCTGCAGCTAACGATGCAGTTGTATTGTTTGTTGGTACTAAGAAACAAGCAGCTGACGCAGTTGCTGAAGAAGCAGTACGTTCAGGTCAATACTTCATCAACCACCGTTGGTTGGGTGGAACTCTTACTAACTGGGGAACAATCCAAAAACGTATCGCTCGTTTGAAAGAAATCAAACGTATGGAAGAAGATGGAACTTTCGAAGTTCTTCCTAAGAAAGAAGTTGCACTTCTTAACAAACAACGTGCACGTCTTGAAAAATTCTTGGGTGGTATCGAAGATATGCCTCGTATCCCAGATGTAATGTACGTAGTTGACCCACATAAAGAGCAAATCGCTGTTAAAGAAGCTAAAAAATTGGGAATCCCAGTTGTAGCGATGGTTGACACAAACACTGATCCAGACGATATCGATGTAATCATCCCAGCTAACGATGACGCTATCCGCGCAGTTAAGTTGATTACAGCTAAATTGGCAGACGCTATCATCGAAGGTCGCCAAGGTGAAGATGCTGTTGCAGCAGTTGAAGCAGAATTTGCAGCTTCAGAAGCTCAAGCAGACTCAATCGAAGAAATCGTTGAAGTTGTAGAAGGCGACAACGCTTAATTCATAATAAATAGTAATTACCTAGGAGGGCGGGGCTTAGCCCGGCTCTCCTATTTTTAAAAAATATAGGAGAATCAAAATGGCAGAAATTACAGCTAAACTTGTTAAAGAGTTGCGTGAAAAATCTGGTGCTGGTGTTATGGACGCTAAAAAAGCATTGGTTGAAGTGGAAGGCGATATCGAAAAAGCGATTGAATTGCTTCGCGAAAAAGGCATGGCAAAAGCAGCTAAGAAAGCTGACCGTGTTGCTGCAGAAGGTTTGACTGGTGTTTATGTTGACGGTAACGTTGCAGCAGTTGTTGAAGTAAATGCTGAAACTGACTTCGTTGCGAAAAACGCTCAATTTGTTGAGTTGGTAAATGCTACAGCTAAAGTAATCGCTGAAGGAAAACCAGCTAACAACGAAGAAGCTCTTGCTTTGACAATGCCTTCAGGTGAAACTCTTGAAGCAGCATACGTATCTGCAACAGCAACTATCGGAGAAAAAATCTCATTCCGTCGCTTTGCTTTGATTGAAAAAACAGATGCACAACACTTTGGAGCATACCAACACAACGGTGGACGTATCGGTGTTATCTCTGTAATCGAAGGTGGAGACGAAGCACTTGCTAAACAAATTTCAATGCACATCGCTGCTATGAAACCAACAGTTCTTTCATACAAAGAATTGGATGAGCAATTTGTTAAAGATGAGTTGGCACAATTGAACCACGTTATCGACCAAGATAATGAAAGCCGTGCTATGGTTGGTAAACCAGCTCTTCCACACTTGGCATACGGATCTAAAGCTCAATTGACTGATGAAGTAATCGCTCAAGCTGAAGAAGCTATCAAAGCTGAATTGGCTGCAGAAGGTAAACCAGAAAAAATCTGGGATAAAATCATCCCAGGTAAAATGGATCGCTTCATGCTTGACAACACTAAAGTTGACCAAGCTTACACACTTCTTGCACAAGTTTACATCATGGATGACAGCAAGACAGTTGAAGCTTACCTTGAATCAGTTAACGCTTCAGTAGTTGAGTTCGCTCGCTTTGAAGTTGGTGAAGGTATCGAAAAAGCTGCAAACGACTTTGAAGCAGAAGTTGCAGCTACAATGGCAGCAGCCTTGAATAACTAATAAAAAAGTAAGGAAGCAAATCAGCTTCCTTTTCTTTTGTTGGAGGGGAACTCAGAGGAATCCCTTTGAAGGTAAACAAAAAGCCCCATACTTAGGGCTTAATGTATTTAGGAGACTATACTTCAAACTCATAGAGTGCTGTAGATAGATAACGTTCTCCGTTATCTGGTGCAAGCGCAAGGACTTTTTTACCTGCTCCAAGTTTTTTAGCGACTTCAATTGCTGCATAGATAGCTGCTGCAGAAGAAATACCGACTAAGAATCCTTCTTTTCCACCGATTTCACGGCCAAGTGCAAGAGCATTATCTGATGTTACACGAACGACACCATCGTAAGCTTTTGTATCAAGTGTATCTGGAATGAATCCAGCAGAGATACCTTGAATTTTGTGAGGACCTGGTTTTTCACCAGACAAGATAGCTGACTCGTCTGCCTCAACAGCAAAAACTTGAATGTTTGAGTTAGCAGTTTTAAGAGCATGAGAAACACCAGAAATAGTTCCTCCAGTACCAACACCAGCAACAAAGGCGTCTAAACCATCAGCTCCGAAATCAGCTAGAATTTCAGCTCCTGTTGTTCTTTCGTGAACCTCTGGGTTAGCTTGGTTATTAAACTGTAATGGTAGGAAACCATCACGCTCAGCAGCAATTTCCTGCGCTTTTGCAATTGCACCTTTCATTCCTTCGCTACCAGGAGTGAGGACTAGTTCAGCTCCATAAGCTTGGATAATTTTACGACGTTCCACGCTCATTGTTTCAGGCATAACGATGACAACTTTGTAACCTTTAGCGGCACCAACCCATGAGAGACCAATACCAGTGTTCCCACTAGTTGCTTCTACAATGGTAGAACCAGGTTTGAGTTTACCCTCTTGTTCTGCTTTTTCAATCATGCTTAGGGCGATACGGTCCTTAACTGACGATCCTGGGTTAAAAGCTTCAAGTTTTACATAAACATCTGCTGCACCTTCTGGTACAATGTTATTTAATTTAACAATCGGTGTTCTACCGATGAGTTCTGTGATATTGTTATAAATTGTCATATTAGCACCTCTTTATATAAGATGCTACTAGTATAACGCTAACTTTAACTTTTGTAAAATATAGAAATCCTATCGGAGTGATAGGATTTTTTTATATCAGTGATTCAAACCGTTAATATTTAAACGATTGTGATAAGCTAATTCAAATAGATAAGTATAAAGAGGTACGATATCTGTTTTCTTTGGAAATTCAAATTTGTGAGAGTTAAAGTGCTCATTATGAGCTTTTAAAAAGGCATTTTCTAAATAAGTAATCGTAATCTCGCTATCATCAATCCCAAGTCCAGCAGTTTCCATCTCAACATTGACGATGTTCATGAGGAAAATTGATTTGATAGACATCTTCCGTCCCGTTGCCCCTTGTTTATCTGTAAAGATGATTCGGATATTTGTAAAGATAATTGAGTCACGAATGAGTTTATATCCGCTTTGAATTTCTTCATTTTCTAATAAATATTGTCCAAACTCCTGGGTAAGAGCTTCTTTACTTTGCTCACTGAAGTTTCCAGCGAGTCCCTGAATTAATCTTCCAAAAGCCATATGATATTTCCTTTCTTTACGATAGGTTTACAGGTACTTCAACTTCACGTAAACCTTTGTCAGTTAGAGTAACTTTTCCATTGAAAAATTCAATGAGATCAGCCTTGATACCGTCTTTCTTTTCTTTATCAATGAAAATCATAGTATCAACTTGGTCTGTAAAGTTTGTCTCTAATTCTATGAGATTATGCTCTTTAAGAAAATTTCCATATTCTTGATACTGGGCATAGGTCATGTGAATCTGTATCCCTGCCTGCTCTTTGATTTCAATAATGCCAATTTCCTTAACTGCTAGGGCAACACTACCAGCATAAGCGCGAATCAAACCACCAGCCCCTAGTTTGATACCGCCAAAATAACGAGTAACTACAACACAGACATTAGTAAGGTTGTGATTCTCCAGAACTCCTAGCATAGGAACGCCAGCAGTTCCACTAGGCTCTCCATCATCACTAGTTCGCTTGATTTCACTACGCTCACCGACAATAAAAGCAGAGCAGTTGTGGGTAGCTTTATAGTGTTCTTTTTTAATAGTTGTGATAAAATCACGAGCCTCTTCCTCACTATAGACACGTTTAGCATGACAGATAAAGCGTGATTTTTTGATTTCTTCTTGGACTTGACCGTCCTCTTTTATAGTTCTATATTCCATAGTTTTATTGTACTAAAAAATAGCGTAAAGTTCTACATTTTACGAATAAAGAAATATGAAAGTAAATCCAAATTATCTCGGTCGCCTTTTTACGGAACAAGAATTAAGTTATGATGAGAGACAGCAAGCAAAACCAATTTCATCTATGAAAAAAGAGAAGGGGCAACTATCTTGTCAGCGATGTGGTAGTCAGATACAAGAAGATTGGCATTTGCCTGTTGGTACTTTTTATTGTCGAGAATGCTTGATTATGAAGCGAATAAGAAGTGATCAAGAACTCTATTATTTTCCGCAAGAAAGGTTTCCGGAGCAAGATGTACTCAAATGGTCAGGTCAACTGACTCCATTTCAAGAGCGGGTATCACAAGGACTCCTTCAGGCAGTAGATAAGAGGGAGGCTACTTTGGTACATGCGGTGACAGGAGCTGGTAAGACAGAGATGATCTACCAAGTTGTTGCCAAGGTGATTGATCAAGGTGGAGCTGTTTGTTTGGCAAGTCCGCGGATAGATGTTTGTTTAGAGCTGCATAAACGACTACAAAATGATTTTGCATGTGAGATTGCGCTACTACATGGAAATTCGCAACCTTATTTTCGTACTCCTTTGGTTATAGCAACTACTCACCAGCTATTAAAATTTTATCAAGCTTTTGATTTATTGATTGTGGATGAAGTAGACGCATTCCCTTATGTTGATAATCCTGTGCTTTACCATGCTGTCAATAATTGTGTAAAGGAGACCGGATTGAGAATATTTTTAACAGCAACGTCAACTGATGAGTTAGATAGAAAAGTTAAACAAGGGGAGTTAAAGCGTCTTAGCTTACCCCGTCGCTTTCACGGGAATCCTCTCATAGTTCCCAAGCCCGTTTGGTTATCAAATTTTGATGGTTATTTGGATAAAAAACGTTTACCACCAACACTAAAGAGATATATTGATAAACAGAGAAAGACAGCCTATCCCCTACTAATCTTTGCCTCTGAGATTAAAAAGGGAGAAAAGCTAAAAGAAATTTTACAGGAGAAGTTTCCAAATGAGAAAATAGGATTTGTATCTTCAATCACAGAAGACCGATTAGAACAGGTACAAGCCTTTCGAGATGGAGAGTTGTCGATATTAATAAGTACAACTATATTAGAGCGTGGAGTCACCTTCCCTCGTGTAGATGTTTTTGTGGTGGAAGCCAATCATCAACTCTTTACCAAGTCAAGTTTAGTACAAATTGGTGGACGAGTTGGAAGAAGCATGGATCGTCCTACTGGAGAACTTATATTTTTCCATGACGGACTCAATCTATCCATTAAGAAAGCTATAAAGGAGATTAAACAAATGAATTGGGAGGCAGGAGTGTGAAGTGTTTATTGTGTGATAAAGGCTTGCAAACTGAGTTAACCTTTACTAGTCTACTCTGTTTAAAAAAGGAGGCAGAACTAGTTTGTGAATCTTGTCTATCGTCTTTTGAGAGTATCGGTGACAACCATTGCCCAAGGTGTTTCAAAAAAGATGTGTCAACAAATTGTCAAGATTGTCAATTTTGGTGTAAAAAAGGTGTAAAGGTTGATCATGTGGCTCTTTATTCCTATAATCAGGCTATGAAAGAGTATTTTAGTCGCTATAAATTTGATGGTGATTATCTTTTAAGAAAGGTATTTTCTAAAATATTGCAAAAAGAGTTAAAAAAGTATACGGGTTATCAGATTGTGATTGTACCTCTGAGT
Source organism: uncultured Streptococcus sp. (assembly GCA_963524795.1). Classification (GTDB taxonomy): domain Bacteria; phylum Bacillota; class Bacilli; order Lactobacillales; family Streptococcaceae; genus Streptococcus. The sequence goes on along the minus strand of CAURIB010000043.1, from coordinate 392 downwards.
GAGCAGCGTTTCAAAAGTAGGGGCTTTAATCAAGTAGAGGGTTTGATAAAGGAGACTGGACTAACATATCTGGATATTTTGGTTAAAAACGAAGTCGAAGCTAGCTCTTCAAAAAATCGAGCAGATCGTTTACTTACAGAGTTTCCATTTTTCCTGAAAGATGGTGTAAAGCTCCCAGAAAATATCTTACTCTTTGATGATATTTACACGACGGGAACTACTTTAAATCGTCTTAAAAGTATGCTTTTAGGAGCTGGTTGTCAGAATATTAAAACTTTTTCCCTCGCAAGATGAGGAAAAAGTTTGCAATAATTTTATGAAAGCGTTATAATATAATTAGAAAAACAAATATGTTTAGAAAGAAGGTACTTATATGATTAAATATAGTATCC
>CAURIB010000042.1:0-11837 GCA_963524795.1 uncultured Streptococcus sp. | reverse complement strand
ACTCAAGAAAAATCTGGTGACGGTGTTGGAACTTATGAAAAATCTATCATCGAAGCTTTCGAAAAAGCAAATCCAGATATCAAAGTTAAACTAGAAACAATCGACTTCAAATCTGGACCAGAAAAAATCACAACAGCTATCGAAGCTGGTACAGCTCCAGATGTACTTTTCGATGCACCAGGTCGTATCATCAATTACGGTAAAAATGGTAAATTGGCTGAGTTGAATGACCTCTTTACAGATGAATTTGTAAAAGATGTTAACAACGAAAACATCGTACAAGCAAGTAAAGCTGGTGACAAAGCATACATGTATCCAATCAGTTCTGCACCATTCTACATGGCTATGAACAAGAAAATGTTGGAAGATGCTGGTGTAGCTAACCTTGTTAAAGAAGGTTGGACAACTGATGATTTTGAAAAAGTCTTGAAAGCGCTCAAAGATAAAGGATATACTCCAGGTTCATTGTTCAGTTCTGGTCAAGGGGGAGACCAAGGAACACGTGCCTTCATCTCTAACCTTTACGGCGGTTCTGTAACTGATAAAGAAGTAACTAAATATACAACTGACGATCCTAAATTCGTTAAAGGTCTTGAAAAAGCAGCTAGCTGGATCAAAGACGGTTTGTTGAATAACGGTTCACAATTTGACGGTGGAGCAGACATCCAAAACTTTGCAAACGGTCAAACTTCATACACAATCCTTTGGGCACCAGCTCAAAACGGTATCCAAGCTAAACTTTTGGAAGCAAGTAAAGTTGAAGTGGTAGAAGTTCCATTCCCATCTGACTCAGGCAAACCAGCTCTTGAATACCTTGTAAACGGATTTGCAGTATTTAACAACAAAGATGAAAAGAAAGTTGCCGCAGCTAAGAAATTCATCCAATTCATCGCTGATGATAAAGAGTGGGGTCCTAAAGACGTAGTTCGTACAGGAGCATTCCCAGTTCGTACTTCATTTGGTAAACTTTACGACGACAAACGTATGGAAACAATCAGTGGTTGGACTCAATACTACTCTCCATACTACAACACAATCGACGGATTTGCTGAAATGAGAACTCTATGGTTCCCAATGTTGCAAGCAGTATCTAATGGTGACCAAGAACCTGCTGCAGCTTTGAAGGCATTCACTGAAAAAGCGAATGAAACAATCAAAAAAGCAGCTAAACAATAAGCCCTAAATAAAAAGTAAAATCCCCCCTTTTCCCTGTGCACATCTGTGTAAGAAAAGGGGGAGTTTTGTTTAAAAAATGTAAGAAACTGATAGGTCAAAATTAAAATGAAGTTCTTACATAGGCTTTTCTTGGAAAAAATTTCATTTTGATTTTACATCAATGTCAGACAACAATTAAAAAAACAAAAACTATTTGAAAGTGAGGTGCCGACTGTGAAAGTCAATAAAATTCGTATGCGGGAAACAGTTATTTCCTACGCATTCTTAGCACCAGTATTAATCTTCTTTACCGTCTTCGTCTTAGCTCCAATGATCATGGGCTTCATCACTAGTTTCTTCAACTATTCGATGACTAGCTTTGAATTTGTGGGCTTGGACAACTATATCCGTATGTTTAAAGACCCTGTCTTTACAAAATCTTTGATTAATACCGTAATCTTGGTTATCGGGTCTGTACCAGTCGTTGTACTCTTCTCGCTCTTTGTAGCATCACAAACTTACCAACAAAATGCCATCGCTAGATCTTTCTACCGTTTCGTCTTCTTCCTTCCTGTAGTAACAGGTAGTGTTGCCGTAACAGTAGTTTGGAAATGGATTTACGATCCACTATCAGGTATTTTGAACTTCGTGCTTAAGTCAAGCCATATCATCAGCCAAAACATTTCTTGGTTGGGAGATAAAAACTGGGCTTTGATGGCGATTATGATTATCCTTTTGACAACATCAGTTGGTCAACCAATCATTCTTTACATCGCGGCAATGGGAAATATTGACAATTCACTTGTTGAAGCGGCGCGTGTTGATGGCGCTACTGAGTTTCAAGTTTTCTGGAAGATTAAATGGCCAAGTCTGCTTCCGACAACTCTTTATATCGCAATCATCACAACGATTAACTCATTCCAGTGTTTCGCCCTCATTCAGCTTTTGACATCTGGTGGACCAAACTACTCAACAAGTACACTTATGTACTACCTTTACGAAAAAGCCTTCCAATTGACAGAATACGGTTATGCTAATACCATCGGTGTCTTCTTGGCAATCATGATTGCTATCGTAAGCTTTGTTCAATTCAAAGTGCTTGGAAACGACGTAGAATACTAAGAGAAAGGAGACAGCTATGCAATCTACACAAAAGAAACCTTTAACAGCCTTCACTGTTATTTCAACTATCATTTTGCTCTTGTTGACTGTACTCTTCATCTTTCCATTCTACTGGATCTTGACAGGTGCATTCAAATCACAACCGGATACCATTATGATTCCACCACAATGGTTCCCTAAAGCTCCAACTATGGAGAACTTCCAACAATTGATGGTGCAAAACCCAGCCTTGCAATGGATGTGGAACTCAGTCTTCATTTCCTTGGTAACTATGTTCTTGGTTTGTGCAACTTCATCTCTAGCAGGTTATGTACTGGCTAAGAAACGTTTCTATGGCCAACGCATCCTCTTTGCAATCTTTATCGCAGCCATGGCTCTTCCAAAACAAGTTGTCCTTGTTCCATTGGTACGTATCGTCAACTTCATGGGAATCCATGACACTCTTTGGGCAGTTATCTTGCCTTTGATTGGATGGCCATTCGGGGTCTTCCTTATGAAACAGTTCAGTGAAAACATTCCAACAGAATTGCTCGAATCTGCTAAAATCGATGGATGCGGTGAGATTCGTACATTCTGGAGCGTAGCCTTCCCTATTGTGAAACCTGGATTTGCGGCTCTTGCAATCTTTACCTTTATCAATACTTGGAATGACTACTTCATGCAATTGGTAATGTTGACTTCACGTCAAAACTTGACTATCTCACTCGGGGTTGCAACTATGCAGGCCGAGATGGCAACCAACTATGGTTTGATCATGGCAGGGGCAGCTCTTGCAGCTGTGCCAATCGTAACAGTCTTCCTTGTCTTCCAAAAATCATTTACTCAAGGAATTACCATGGGAGCTGTCAAAGGATAATACTCTGCGAAAATTGAATATAGTACAATCTGTTTATCAGTATGCAGCAGTGTAGTTGATAGACTAAGAGAATACAGGATATATAAGTGTCTACAAAATGGAGAGGAGTTTTACTTCATGAAGTTTTGTTAGACACTTATAAACTTACTAGCCAGACATGATATGTCTGAAGATAACAATCAGGTAAAGGAAATTACTATGATTTTTGATGATTTAAAAAATATCACCTTTTATAAGGGGATTCATCCAAATCTAGATAAGGCCATTGATTATCTCTACGAACATCGAAAAGAGTCTTTTGAACTTGGGAAATATGAGATTGACGGAGATAAGGTCTTTCTAGTCGTACAAGAAAATGTCCTTAACCAAGAAGAAAATGATCGCTTTGAGCATCATAAAAACTATGCAGACTTGCATTTGTTGGTAGAAGGTCATGAGTATTCAAGCTATGGTTCTCGTGTTAAAGACGAGGCAGTAGCTTTTGACGAGGCAAGTGATATTGGCTTTGTCCACTGTCATGAACAATACCCACTCTTATTGGGTTATCACAACTTTGCGATTTTCTTTCCAGGAGAACCTCATCAGCCTAATGGTTATGCTGGCATGGAAGATAAAGTTCGCAAACATTTGTTTAAAATTTTAATTGATTAGTAGGTTAGGAGGAGCAAACAATGGCACAGAAAGGATCTGGATTACTCAAGGCAGCATTTGATACGGATAATGTTCTCATGCGTTTTAGTGAGAAGGTTTTGGATATCGTGACTGCGAATCTACTCTTTGTTGTATCTTGTTTGCCTATTGTGACCATCGGAGTAGCTAAGATCAGTCTCTATCAGACTATGTTCGAAATTAAGAAAAGTCGAAGGGTACCCGTATTTAAAATCTATATTAGAGCCTTTAAGCAAAACTTGAGATTGGGGCTTCAACTAGGTTTGTTAGAATTGGGAATTGTTTTGATTAGTCTTCTCGACTTGTATCTGTTTTGGGGACAAGCAGGTCTAGCTTTTCAGGTGCTGAAAGCCATCTGTCTAGGGATCTTAATTTTCTTGACATTAGTCATGTTAGCAAGTTATCCTATCGCAGCGCGTTACGAATTGACTTGGAAAGAAGTGCTTCAAAAGGGCTTGCTCTTAGTGAGTTTCAACTTCCCTTGGTTCTTCTTGATGCTTGCAATCCTCTTCTTAATCGTAATGGTTCTTTATGTATCGGGCTTTACTCTTGTACTGGGTGGATCTGCCTTTCTACTATTTGGCTTTGGCCTCCTTGCCTTTTGGCAGACGGGCTTGATTGAAAAATTATTTGCCAAATACCAATCAGAATGAAAGTGAGATGAAACTACTTTCAATTGAGAAAATATTCAAACAATAACTAGAAATTAAAATCTAAGTGATCAGAATGTATTGAAAGCGGTTTTTGCAAGGTGTATACTTAAACAGTAAAGAAGTAATCTGCCCAGAGCGGAAAATAAAAAAAATCTTAGGAGAAATCTATGTCAGATTTAAAAAAATATGAAGGTGTCATTCCTGCCTTCTACGCATGTTATGATGATGCGGGTGAAGTTAGCCCAGAACGTACTCGTACCTTGGTACAATACTTTATTGATAAAGGTGTTCAAGGACTTTACGTTAATGGTTCTTCAGGTGAGTGTATCTACCAAAGTGTAGAAGACCGTAAATTGATCTTAGAAGAAGTCATGGCAGTTGCTAAAGGTAAATTGACCATCATTGCTCATGTGGCTTGCAACAATACCAAAGACAGTATCGAACTTGCTCGCCATGCTGAAAGCTTGGGGGTAGATGCTATTGCAACAATCCCACCAATTTACTTCCGTTTGCCTGAGTACTCAGTTGCTAAATACTGGAACGACATCAGTGCGGCAGCACCAAATACAGACTACGTTATCTACAACATTCCTCAATTGGCAGGTGTTGCCTTGACTCCAAGTCTTTACACAGAAATGTTGAAAAACCCACGTGTCATTGGTGTTAAAAATTCTTCAATGCCAGTTCAAGATATCCAAACATTCGTTAGCCTTGGTGGTGATGATCATATCGTCTTTAATGGTCCAGACGAACAATTCCTAGGCGGACGTCTCATGGGAGCAAAAGCTGGTATCGGTGGTACTTATGGTGCTATGCCAGAACTCTTCTTGAAACTCAACCAATTGATTGCAGATAAAGACCTAGAAACAGCGCGTGAATTGCAATACGCTATCAACGCTATCATCGGTAAATTAACTGCAGCTCATGGGAATATGTACGGCGTTATCAAAGAAGTCTTGAAAATCAATGAAGGACTTAATATCGGATCAGTTCGTTCTCCACTTACACCAGTGACCGAAGAAGATCGTCCAGTTGTAGAAGCAGCTGCTCAATTGATTCGTGAAACTAAGGAGCGTTTCCTCTAATCAATAGGAGGCTTTATGACTAATTATGTTGCAATTGATATTGGTGGAACTAATATCAAATACGGTTTGATTGACCAAGATGGACAACTTGTAGAGTCTCACGAAGTAGCAACTGAGGCTCATAAAGGTGGTCCCCACATTTTACAAAAAACAAAAGATATCGTAGCTAGCTATCTAGAAAAAGGTCCAGTGTCAGGTGTCGCCATTTCCTCTGCGGGAATGGTTGACCCTGATAAGGGTGAGATTTTCTATGCAGGTCCACAGATTCCAAATTATGCCGGAACCCAATTTAAAAAGGAAATTGAAGGAAGTTTTGGAATTCCATGTGAGATTGAAAATGATGTCAACTGCGCAGGGTTAGCAGAAGCGGTTTCTGGTTCTGGAAAAGGTGCAGGAATAACGCTATGTCTGACCATTGGAACAGGTATCGGCGGTTGCTTAATCATTGATGGCCAGATTTTCCATGGCTTTAGTAATTCTGCCTGTGAAGTTGGCTACATGCATATGCAAGATGGGGCTTTCCAAGATTTAGCTTCTACAACTGCCTTGGTTGACTATGTAGCTAAGGCTCATGATGAGGAAGTGGCTCATTGGAATGGTCGTAGAATTTTCAAAGAAGCTACAGAAGGCAATAAACTCTGTATGGAGGGAATTGACCGTATGGTAGACTATCTTGGGAAAGGTCTTGCTAACATTTGTTATGTTGCCAATCCAGAGGTTGTTATACTAGGTGGTGGTATTATGGGGCAGGAAGCGATTTTGAAACCGAAAATTCGTACAGCTCTGAAAGATGCGCTTGTTCCAAGTTTAGCGGAAAAAACAAGATTAGAGTTTGCGCGTCATCAAAATACTGCGGGTATGCTTGGAGCTTACTATCACTTCAAAACAAAACAATCCTAAGCTGGCCTTGCCACTTTAGGATTTTTTAGTGGTAAATAGTGGCAAAAGCATTTAGTAAAAATCTAGTTAAAACTTTGGAAACCCTTGCATTTTTCAGGATAATATAGTATATTTATTATACTGCTGAAACTCTAGGTAAAATTTTTGCTAGTTTGAGCCTTATTTTATTTTCAAAAAATGTAAGCGATTTCTCTATGAGAGCTTACCTAAAAATAAATAGCTTAGGAGCAGAGTTTTAAGTTAGGGAATCAAACAAAAAATGTCGCCAGCTAAAGCTGGGCTTGGGCAGTAGCTGACTGCTCTAGAATAGTAGGAGTATTTGATGAAACAATATTTTTTAGAAAAAGGTAGAATATTTAGTATTCGTAAACTGACTGTTGGTGTTGCTTCTGTCGCAGTTGGTCTTGCTTTTTTTGCTTCTGGGAATGTTTCGGCTAATGAAATCGTAACAGAACCAAAACTTGAAGTAGATAGTCAAGCAAAAGAAGTGGCAGATAAAAGCCCGGAAACTCTAGACGCTGTCAAAGAAGTAGCTGAAAACCCAGCTCCTCTTGTAAAAAATGCAGTAGAAGAATCAGGTGATTTACTCCCTGAAGAAATTCCTGATCGTGCTTATCCTGATACACCAGTGAAAAAAATGGATACTTCAGCCATTGTTTCAGAGAAAGAAAGTCCACAAGTAGAGACTAAGAGCATTTTGAAACCTACAGAAGTGGCTCCATCTGAAGGTGAAAAAGAAAATAGAGCCATTATCAATGGTGGACAAGACCTTAAGCATATCAATTATGAAGGTCAACCGGCTACATCAGCAGCGATGGTTTATACAATTTTCAGTTCACCTCTAGCAGGTGGTGGAACTCAGCGTTACCTCAATTCTGGATCTGGTATCTTTGTCGCTCCAAATATCATGTTGACAGTGGCTCATAATTTCTTGAAGAAGGATGCCGAAACCAATGCTGGTAATATCTTAGGTGGTGATACTGCTAAGTTCTATTACAATGTCGGATCTAATACTCCAAAAGAAAGATCTCTACCAACTTCAGGAAAAACTGTTTTGTTCCAAGAAAAGGACATCCATTTCTGGAATAAAGAAAAGTTTGGTGAAGGATACAAAAATGACCTAGCCTTGGTTGTGGCTCCAGTTCCAGTACAGATTGCAAGCCCAAATAAGGCTGCAACCTTTACTCCTTTAGCTGAATACCGTACCTATAACCCTGGTGAGCCAGTTAGCACGATCGGCTACCCAACAGATTCTACTTCTCCAGAATTGAAAGAACCAATCGTACCTGGTCAATTGTATAAGGCTGACGGTGTCGTTAAAGGTACTGAAAAATATGATGATAAGGGAACTGTTGGTGTCACTTATCGTTTGACTTCTGTATCAGGTCTTTCTGGTGGCGGTATCATCAACGGTGATGGTAAAGTTATCGGTATTCACCAACGTGGAACTGTTGACAATATGAACATTGCTGAAAAAGACCGCTTCGGTGGAGGTCTTGTCTTGTCTCCAGAACAACTAGCATGGGCTAAAGGCATCATTGATAAATACGGTGTTAAAGGCTGGTATCAAGGCGATAATGGTAGCCGTTATTATTTCACTCCAGAAGGGAAAATGCTCAGAAATGAGACGGCTGTAATTGGTGAAAACAAATATTCATTCGATGAAAGTGGTGTAGCAACTCTTCTTGAAGGTGTTGAATATGGACGAGTTGTTATCGAACACGTAGACCAGAAAGATAATCCAGTCAAAGAAAACGATACTTTTGTTGAAAAGACAGAAGTTGGAGCTCAATTTGACTATAACTATAAAACAGAAATTGAGAAGACTGACTTCTACAAGAAGAACAAAGACAAATATGAGATTGTCTCAATTGATGGCAAAGCTGTCAACAAGCAATTAAAAGATGCTTGGGGAGATGATTATAGCGTTGTGAGCAAGGCTCCTGCAGGAACTCGCGTCATCAAGGTTGTTTATAAAGTCAATAAAGGTTCCTTCGACATTCGTTACCGCTTGAAAGGTACAGATCAAGAATTGGCACCTGCCACTGTTGACAACAATGAAGGTAAAGAATATGAAGTTTCCTTTGTTCACAGATTCCAAGCCAAAGAAATTGCAGGCTACCGTGCAGTCAACTCAAGCCAAGAAGCAACAATCCAACACAAAGGAGTGAACCAAGTTATTTTTGAATACGAAAAAATTGAAGATCCAAAACCAGTAACACCAGTCACTCCAGCAGTTGATCCAAAAGATGAAGAAACAGAAATTGCTGCATATGGACCACTTCCAAGCAAGGCTCAATTGGACTACCACAAGGAAGAATTGGCTGCCTTTATCCACTATGGTATGAATACTTATACCAACTCTGAGTGGGGAAATGGTAGAGAAAATCCTCAAAACTTTAACCCAACTAACCTTGATACAGACCAGTGGATTAAGACTTTGAAGGATGCCGGGTTCAAACGAACAATCATGGTTGTAAAACACCACGATGGATTTGTAATCTATCCTTCTCAATACACAAAACATACCGTGGCTGCAAGTCCATGGAAAGATGGTAAGGGTGACCTTCTCGAAGAAATCTCTAAATCAGCGACTAAGTATGACATGAATATGGGTGTTTACCTATCACCATGGGATGCCAACCATCCTAAATATCATGTTTCAACTGAAAAAGAGTACAACGAATACTACCTCAACCAGCTCAAGGAAATCCTTGGCAATCCTAAATACGGAAATAATGGTAAGTTTATCGAAGTTTGGATGGACGGAGCGCGTGGTAGCGGAGCTCAAAAAGTAACCTACACCTTTGACAAGTGGTTCGAGTACATCAAGAAAGCTGAAGGAGATATCGCTATCTTCTCTGCTCAACCAACAAGTGTACGTTGGATCGGGAATGAACGTGGTATCGCTGGAGATCCAGTTTGGCATAAGGTTAAGAAAGCTAAAATCACTGACGATGTGAAGAATGAATATCTCAACCACGGGGATCCAGAAGGAGATATGTACTCTGTAGGTGAAGCAGACGTTTCTATCCGTTCAGGTTGGTTCTACCATGACAATCAACAACCAAAATCAATCAAAGATTTGATGGATATCTACTTCAAGTCTGTTGGTCGTGGAACGCCGCTTCTTCTCAATATTCCACCTAATAAAGAAGGTAAATTCGCAGATGCAGACGTGGCTCGCTTGAAAGAATTCCGAGCAACCTTGGATCAAATGTATGCGACTGACTTTGCTAAGGGTGCAACTGTAACTGCAAGCTCTACTCGTAAGAATCACTTGTATCAAGCAAGCCACCTAACAGATGGTAAGGATGATACTAGCTGGGCATTAGCAAATGATGCTAAGACAGGTGAATTTACTGTCGATCTTGGTCAAAAGAGACGCTTTGACGTGATTGAACTCAAAGAAGATATCGCTAAAGGTCAGCGTATCTCTGGCTTCAAGGTTGAAGTTGAACTCAATGGCCGTTGGGTACCATACGGTGAAGGCTCAACTGTTGGTTATCGTCGCCTAATCCAAGGTCAACCAGTAGAAGCACAAAAGATTCGCGTGACTATTACTGGTGCGCAAGCAACACCTATTTTGACAAACTTCTCTGTTTATAAGACTCCAAGCAGTATCGAGAAAACAGATGGTTACCCTCTAGGACTAGATTACCATTCAAATACAACAGCAGATAAAGCAAATACAACTTGGTATGACGAATCTGAAGGTATCCGCGGAACATCTATGTGGACTAACCAAAAAGATGCAAGCGTAACTTACCGTTTCAACGGAACTAAGGCTTATGTCGTATCTACAGTGGATCCAAACCACGGTGAAATGTCGGTTTACGTTGATGGTCAAAAGGTTGCAGACGTACAAACCAATAATGCAGCTCGTAAACGTAGCCAGATGGTTTATGAAACAGATGACTTGGCTCCAGGTGAACATACCATCAAACTCGTTAACAAAACTGGAAAAGCTATTGCAACTGAAGGTATCTACACGCTCAACAATGCTGGTAAAGGTATGTTTGAGTTGAAAGAAACAACCTATGAAGTTCAAAAAGGTCAACCAGTTACTGTAACCATCAAACGTGTTGGTGGTAGCAAAGGAGTTGCGACAGTTCATGTCGTGACTGAGCCAGGAACAGGGGTTCACGGTAAGGTTTATAAAGATACAACTGCTGATTTGACCTTCCAAGATGGTGAAACAGAAAAGACTTTGACAATCCCGACAATTGACTTTACTGAACAAGCTGATTCAATCTTTGACTTTAAAGTGAAAATGACTAGCGCATCAGACGATGCCTTGCTTGGATTTGCAACTGAAGCAACTGTTCGAGTAATGAAGGCTGAATTGCTTCAAAAAGATCAAGTAAGTCACGATGATCAGGCCAGTCAACTTGACTATAGCCAAGGTTGGCACCATGAAACCAATTCTTCTGGTAAATATCAAAACACTGAGTCTTGGGCATCATTTGGTCGTTTGACTGAAGAGCAAAAGAAAAATACTAGCGTAACAGCTTACTTCTACGGAACAGGTCTTGAAATCAAAGGTTTTGTTGATCCTGGACATGGTATCTACAAGGTTACTCTAGATGGTAAAGAACTTGAGTATCAAGATGGTCAAGGAAATGCCACTGATGTCAATGGCAAGAAGTACTTCAGTGGTACAGCAGCTACACGCCAAGGCGATCAGACTCTTGTTCGTTTGACTGGGCTAGAAGAAGGTTGGCATGCTGTAACCTTACAATTGGATCCAAAACGAAATGATACTTCTAGAAATATTGGTATCCAAGTTGACCAGTTCATCACTCGTGGTAAAGATAGCGCTCTTTATACCAAAGAAGAATTAGTTCAAGCTATGAAGAACTGGAAGGATGAATTGGCTAAATTTGACCAAACAAGCTTGAAGAACACTCCAGAGGCGCGTCAAGCCTTCAAGTCAAACTTGGACAAAATATCAGAACAACTTTCAGCAAGCACTGTCAATGCGCAAGAGTTGATGCTGACAGCCACAACCTTACAAGCTATCCTTGATAAGGAAGACAACTACGGTTCAGATGACACACCGACACCAGACCAGCCAGAGGAGCCAAACTACGACAAGGCTATGGCAAGTCTGGCAGAAGCGATTGAAAGAAAGACTAAAGAACTTGGCGATGATAAGGAAGCTAAGAAGAAATTAGTTGAGTTGGCCGAACAAGCTCTTACTGCTATCCAGGAAGCTAAGACTCAGGATGCAGTAGATAAGGCTTTGGCAACTGGTCTAGCTGCTATCAATCAGCTTCAAGCGACTCCGAAAGAGGATCCAAAACCAGAAGAACCAAGCAAACCAGAAGAGCCAACCATCGACTACGACAAGGCTATGGCAAGTCTGGCAGAAGCGATTGAAAGAAAGACTAAAGA
>CAURIB010000041.1:0-11984 GCA_963524795.1 uncultured Streptococcus sp. | reverse complement strand
TGCCAAATCACGCTTAGCTTCTTCAATCTGACGAGCTGAAGCTGGTTTGACTGGATAAATGACTTGCGTTGTCAGCATCTTACCAGTAGCATCAACGACCGCAAGCTTGGCACCTGTACGAAAGGCAGGGTCAAATCCAAGAACCACGCGCCCTTTTAGTGGTGCTACGAGAAGGAGATTACGAAGGTTTTCTGAGAATAGTTGGATAGCACCTTCTTCTGCCTTTTCTGTCAGTTCAGTACGAATACGGCGCTCGATAGCTGGCAGTACCTTCTTCTTAACAGACTGCTGAACAACTTCGTCAATATAGGCATTTTTAACCTTAAAACGAGCAGCAAAGAAAGCAAGAATACGATCAGTCGCATGCTCAAAGCCAATTTTCAAAATTCCGAGCTTCTCACCACGATTAAGGGCAAGCGTACGGTAACCTTGCATGTTTGCAACTGTTTCTGAGAAATCGTAATAAATCTGAAAGACTTGTTTTTCATCAAGACTCTCATCTTTGACTTGAGAAGTAATCTTAGAGCGTCTAAGTACCTCTTGATAGGTCATTGAACGCAAATGAACATCCTCGGATAGTGCTTCAACCAAGATGTCTACAGCCCCAGCCAAAGCTTCTTGAGGAGTTTCGAAACCTTCACAGACAAATGCTTCTGCTTCTTTTTCTAGGTCAGAAACATTTTGTAAGATTAAGCGAGCAAGAGGGAAAAGCCCCGCCTCACGCGCAATCGTCGCCTTGGTCCGACGTTTTTCCTTATAAGGAAGATAGAGCTCTTCAACGTCTGCGAGTTTTTCAGCAGCTAAGATGGCTTCTTCTAACTCTTTGGTCAACTTACCTTGCTCTTTGATTTTTGCTAAAACTGCTTCCTTACGGTCATTGAGGTTGGTAAGACTTTTATCAAGGTCGATAATAGTCTTAATAGCCACTTCGTCCAAGCTACCAGTCATATCCTTGCGGTAACGAGCAATAAAGGGAATCGTAGCACCTTCAGCTGTCAAAGACAATATGGTATCAATCTGCTTTAAAGTTACACCCAAATCTTGGGAAATTTTTTCATATTTTTTATCCATGAAACTATTATACCATAAGGAAGAAAGCTTGTTTTCATTAATTTATTACTTTCATTCAAGTTAATAAAGATACAAACGATTTTATTTTAAAATCCAACTATTTCTTAGAAATAATAGTATAATAGTGTTAACTAAAAGAATCGAGGTATGCCTTATGGCTGTTAAATTTACAAAAACTGATGACTTAGATAAAATGTTCGAAGAGTTCGCTAAACTTCCTGATTTGAAGCAAGTGACATTTCCAGATGACAAAGAAAAGAAAGATAAGGCAGAAAAGAAAAAATAGATGATGATCTTTCAAAGTCTGCCTTCAAGTATTTTACAGGCTGGTGCTATCTTTCTATCAATTATCATTGAAGCCCTACCCTTCGTTTTGATTGGAAGCATTATCTCAGGTGCTATTGAAGTCTATGTGACTCCTGAAAAAGTATATAGATTTCTCCCTAAAAATCGTTTGGGGAGGATCTTTTTTGGTACATTTATAGGGTTTCTCTTTCCCTCTTGTGAGTGTGGAATTGTTCCGATCATCAACCGTTTCTTAGAGAAGAAGGTTCCAAGCTATACAGCTGTTCCATTTCTAGTAACCGCTCCTATCATCAATCCCATCGTACTTTTTGCAACTTATTCAGCCTTTGGTAATTCATTTAAAATGGTTTTACTCCGCGCTTTAGGTTCGATTCTTGTTGCTACTATATTGGGTATCTTTCTTGGATTTTTCTGGGAGGAATCTATTCAAAAGGAAAATAGATTGGCTTGTCATGAGCATACTTTTTCTCATTTGAGTAAAAGTAAAAAAATCCTTCAGGTCTTTATCCAAGCTATCGATGAATTCTTTGATATGGGACGTTATTTGGTTTTCGGTTGTCTGTTTGCTAGCATAGTCCAGGTTTATGTACCAACTCGTATTCTGACATCTATTAGTGCAACACCACTACTCGCTATTGTTCTTTTAATGCTCTTATCTTTCTTACTATCGCTTTGTAGTGAGGCAGATGCCTTTATTGGCTCTTCTCTTCTCTCCAGTTTTGGTTTTGCTCCAGTTCTTGCCTTTCTAGTTATAGGTCCTATGTTTGATGTTAAGAACTTACTCATGATGAAAAATTATCTCAAAACTCGCTTTATTTGGCAGTTCATGACCATTGTGACTCTTGTTGTTCTTGTCTATTCTTATCTAGTCGGGGTGATGATATGATACGATTTCTTATTTTGATTAGTTATTTTTTCTTAACCCTTTATCTACACCTATCTGGTAAGCTCAATCAATATCTAAACCTCCACTACTCTTATCTGGCTTATATAACAATGGTTCTATCTTTGTTACTAGCCATTGTTCAAGCCTATATTTGCTTCAAGCGTTTGAAAGAACACAGTCACTTACATAAGTTTTCTGCCAAGCTTGCTAGTTCTGTCCTCCTAAGTTTACCTTTGTTAGTTGGGTTTACATTTCCAACTGTCGAGCTAGATTCGCAAACAGTATCGGCAAAAGGATATTATTTTCCTCTGTCAGAAGGAACGGACAAGGCAATCCAAGCAAGCGAAGGTACGAGCAGTCAGTATCTTAAACCGGATACCAGTAGGTTTTATTCACACACAGCTTATGTAGACACTGTTCGTAAAATTGCTGATAAATACTTAGCTCAATCTAGTATTGTCATCACCGATGAGAATTACTTGGAAGTCATGGAAGCTATCTATGATTATCCAAATGAATTTGAAGGCAAGGAAATCGAGTTTATTGGCTTTGTCTACAACGATCCAAGTCACAGCGATAGTCAATTTGTCTTTCGCTTTGGTATCATGCACTGCATCGCTGATTCGGGAGTTTTTGGCCTCTTGACCACAGGAAACAACAATCAGTATGAAAATAACACTTGGGTGAGAGTCAAAGGTAAGATTAGCAATCGCTATCACAAGGAACTCAACCAAGTCCTCCCAACCCTTGAAATTCAATCCTTTGTAAAAGTCGATAAACCAGAGAATCCTTATGTTTATAAAGAATTTTAAAAAAGTAGCCTGAGTGGGCTACTTTTTTGTCTATTAAGGTTGAATGTTTGACATATTCAAAAGATTAGCTTTCTGAATTACAGAATTCTAATACTGTCTGTTTATCTATTTCTTACTTATAGGATTTAAATATCCAAGCTTAAATTCGGCCATTAGCTCTAAATGTATGTTCAGAGATCCATTTGGTGTAGCCAGCTAACCTTTCATCTGTTAAGGCTTCTACTGCAATAGTTACACACATATCGACCGCTTCTTCAACTGTTACAGAAAAACGATAACCATTCAACTGCAAAAATTTCACCAAAACGAAGAAAGCAGTTCGTTTATTAGCGTTGGCAAAAACATGCTTCTTGATCAATTGGACAAATAGTATCGTTGCCTTATCAAAAATTGTTGGATAAAGAGGTTTGCCAAAAACAAATTGTTCTGGTAAATTGACAATCATATTTAAGGCAGAAGGACTAACCGTCTGAATTTTTTCATTTGGGGAATAACGTTGAATTGCTAAAGCATTGATTTTTTCGATTTGCCTTTCTGTTAGATAGACTGTCATTTTTCCACCAAAGCTTTGAAAACATCATCGTATTCATCAAAAATTTTGTCCAAATTTAAGTCAAAAGCATCATCAGAGACATAAGAAATCTGATGTCCATACTCTTCGGGAGTAAAGATAATTTCACCACTTGGTAACAATTTTGCTTCGTATTTAACACCA
Source organism: uncultured Streptococcus sp. (assembly GCA_963524795.1). GTDB lineage: Bacteria > Bacillota > Bacilli > Lactobacillales > Streptococcaceae > Streptococcus. Next base: position 8,194 of record CAURIB010000041.1, on the reverse strand, counting down.
CTTGGAATATTGAATTCACTTGGAATGGTGATGGTGATTGAATTTCCTTGTTTTCTTGTTTTTACTACCATCTGATTTCCTCCTTTGGAGTATTATAACAAATAATTACCGTAATTACAATGACAGAATATCAGTTAAAATAATTCAGCTTGAGAAATTTCTGCTAAGAACTCATCCGAATAAACCGAATAAGCATTTGGATCAGGCACTTTGTGGTTGTTCATGGCTTGTCCACATCAACATGTCCATTTTCCCTTATCTAACCTCAATCACGAACTAATTCTTCAAGGAAAAAATGATTGAGATTTTTCCAGTCTTTCTTCTACTCGGTAACACTATGTTCATTTTATCAGAATCCTAGGACATTATCAAAAATTACTATAGTATCTACAGAAAAAAGCTAGAGTTCCACAATTAGGAACCTCTAGCTTTTGCGTATCTGAGAACTATTTTGTCTCAGACTTTTTATGATCTATTAAAGCTCTGACTTCTTCCGCTCCAATCTCATCTCCCGCCTTGTCGAAGAGTTTAATAGCGTAACTAAAATAATCATAGGATTTACTCGAATCAAGTTTTCGATAAATCTCTCCCAATCCTCTATAAGCGCAGGCCTGAGCGATAAGATCATCTGTCTTTAAGGCTGAGTCTAGCGATTTCTGCATATAAAACTCCGCTTCAACTAGTTGACCTAACTTTAATCGTAAATAACCTTGCTCATAGTCATTAACAGAATATTTGAGAGAATCCCCTGAAAAATCTTGTTCAATAACTTCTCGCTCTTTTTCGATATAGCTAAGAGCTGTCTGAAAATCATTCATTTCACGATAGACCATGGCCAATTGATGATATGCGATGTGTTCATTTTCACGATCCTTTTCTGTAATAGCCAAGTGAAGATAACGTTTGTAAACCTCTAAACAGTCTTCATACTTTTTTTCGTACAAATAGATATAGCCCATCAAGTTTAAAAGACTGTAATCTTTACAAGTTGCTAGGCAAAACTCTGCTTGAACTAATTGCTTCGCTTCATTAATCTTTCCCTCAAATAATAATTCCCAAGCTTGGTTCATTAAAAGACTCCTATCTATTCTAGAACGATAATTACCTAAACTAAAATTACAAACAATTATCTCACAATATCTTTATACATGTCTGGTCTTCTATCTCTAAAGAGACCCCAATTCAGGCGTTCATTTGCTCCCTTATCAAGGTCATAAGTTGTTAACAAAACCTCTTCACCTTGTCTATCTGCTTGAGTCAAGATAGCTCCTGTTTCATCGGTCATAAAGGATGAACCGTAGAAGTTAAGACTGGAACTTTGTCCCCCATTTTCTTCACAAGGAGTGACTTCTTCTAAACCATAACGATTGGCTGCGATAACTGGGACGATATTTGCTGCTGCGTGTCCTTGCATGGTACGTTGCCAATGACCACAACTATCTGTATCCAAAATAGGCTCTGAACCAATAGCTGTTGGATAAAAGAGCAATTCTGCACCATTTAAAGCAAGACAACGGGCAGTTTCAGGGAACCATTGGTCCCAACAGATGCCAATACCAATCTTGGCATAGCGAGTATCCCAGACCTTGAAGCCTGTGTTTCCAGGAGTAAAGAAGAATTTCTCCTGATAATAATGGTCATCTGGTATATGAGTTTTACGATAAACTCCTATTACTTCTCCATCCGCATCAATTACAGCAATGGAATTGTATAAGACATTACCATCTTTTTCATAGAAACTAATCGGTAAAACCACCTTTAGCTCTTTGGCAAATCCTTTAAAATGCTGAATAGCCGTATTTTCTGTCACCGACTGGGCATACTGGTAGTAGTCATACTGACGTTCCTGACAGAAATAGGGACGTTCAAACAACTCAGGCAAGAGAATAATTTGCGCACCTTGCTCCGCAGCTTGTCGAACTAGACGTTCAGCTGTTTGGATATTGGTTTCCACATCCTTAGCGCATTGCATCTGAATAGCTGCAACCGTTACATTTCTCATCTTTTTCTCCTATTCTGGAATTTGTTGGGTAATACAGTGGATATTTCCACCACCTAAAAGAATATCTCTTGCAGGAATTCCTACGACTTCACGGTCTGGGAAGCACTGACTGAGAATATCTAAGGCCATTTGGTCGTTTTCGTCCTGAAATTGTGGCACCAAGACAGACTTATTGGCAATATAGAAGTTCACATAGGATGCTGCTAAACGCTCACCAGCATAGCGTTCTTCTTCACCTTCTTCATATGAATAGCCTGGCAAATCTTCTTCCGTCACTACTTGATGAAGCGCTGGGATTGGGAGTTTATGAATGGTAAAGGAACGCCCCTTTGCATCTGTTTCCGTCTCTAAAAGAGCTAAATCAGTTGCAGACATGGCATACTGAGGATCTTCTTGGTCGTCCGTCCAAGCTAAGACAATCTCCGCTGGTCCAACAAAGGCTGCTACGTTGTCAACGTGTTCATTTGTCTCGTCCTGATAAATACCATAAGGCAACCAAATGACTTTTTCAGCACCAAGGCTCTCTAGTAAGATCTTTTCAATCTCCTCTTTAGTCAGGTGAGGATTACGACCAGGACTAAGCAAGCAACTTTCAGTTACGAGAATAGTTCCTTGACCGTCACTGTGAATAGCTCCACCTTCCAGTACAAAAGGTTTGGCATCATAAACAGGGATTTCCAAGGCTTCAGCAAAACGACTGGCTACTTGGTCATCTGCTTCATAGTCTTGGTAAAGACCGTCAACAGCACCACCCCAGGCATTGAAAGACCAATCTACCGCCAACTTTTCCCTTTGATCATTGAGGAGAATAGTTGGACCTGTATCACGAGCCCAGGCATCATTTGTCTGAATATCTAGATAAACGACATTGTCTCCAAGATAAGATTGTGCTTCAGATAGATAGTCCTCTTCAACCAAAAGGTAGACTGTTTCCCCTTGAGCAATCGTTTTGATAATCTGGCTAAAAGCAGCTTTAGCGGCCTTGCCTTCAAATGGCCAAGAACCTGGTCGAGTCGGCCATATCATGAGAGTTCCATGATGGGGTTCATATTCTGCTGGCATACGATAGCCTAATTTCTTTGGACTGTCCATCATGATAATCTCCCTTTAAAGTCTTGATATCCGAAGGCTTTGACTAAGCTACAGTCACCCTGATCGTCCATGAGATAAAGACTTGGTAATCCAATACCGTTAAAGGTATTATTTTTGACAAAGGAGTAGATAGCCATGTCTTCAAAATAGAGTCGATCGCCGATTTCAATCGGTTTTTCAAAGCTGTAATCCCCAATGATATCACCTGTTAGGCAGGTATTGGAAGAGAGTCTATAAGTATAAGGTTTTTCTTGGGCTTCAAATCCATCTCTCAATGGGGGGCGATAAGGCATCTCAAGGACATCTGGCATATGACAACTTGCTGAAGCATCTAACACCAAGGTCTTAATTCCGTTTTCAACAATATCCAAGACTTCTGTCGCTAGATAGCCCGCATTAAGTGCAATAGCTTCTCCAGGTTCAATGTAGACGTCTACGTTATAAGTTTCTCGAATACGTATAATCTCAGAAATCAGTAAGTCCTCATCGTAATCTTCTCTTGTGATGTGGTGTCCGCCGCCCATATTGAGCCATTTAACTTGGTGCAAATAAGCTCCAAACTGCTCTTCTACTGCTTTCAAAGTCGTTTGTAAATCATCTGCCCCTTGCTCACAGAGGGTATGAAAATGAAGTCCGTCAACCAACTCCAATAAATCACTTGGTATCTTGTCTGAAGTCACTCCAAAACGAGAGCCAGGAGCACAAGGGTCATAAAGCGCGTGGTCACCCTGCGTTGAACATTGAGGATTGAGGCGAAGACCGACACTGATACCAACTTCACGACAAGGTTGACCATATTTTCGTAGTTGTCTCTCTGAGTTAAAGACAATATGATCCGATATTTGCAGTAGCTCTTCCATATCTGATTCCTTGAAAGCAGGCGCAAATACATGGACTTCCCCCGGAAACTCTTCTCTAGCTAACTTCGCTTCATAGAGTCCACTAGCCGTTGTACCAGAGAGATACTGGCTAATCAAGGGATAGGTTTTATAGAGAGAATAAGCCTTTTGAGCCAGTAGAACCTTACAGCCGGTTTTTTCTTGAACCTCTTGTAGAATGCGGCAATTCTCTTCTAGTTTTACTAAATCAATGACATAGGCTGGTGTTGGTACTTGTTCTAACTTCATTAGTCCACCATTTGTGGATTTTCAACCACAACCCATGGCAAACCATATTTATTTAAAGCTTCCATGAATGGGTCTGGATCCAACTCTTCAAGGTTATAAACTCCTGGTTGTTTCCAAGTGCCATCCATCACTAATTTTGTCCCAATCATGGCTGGAACTCCAGTAGTGTAAGAAATGGCTTGTGAACCAACCTCTGCGTAACATTCTTGATGGTCACAAACATTGTAAATGTAGATTGTCTTTTCAACGCCATCTTTGACACCTGTAAAGATACAACCGATATTGGTTTTACCAACAGTGCGTGGTCCAAGGCTTGCTGGATCTGGAAGCAAGGCTTTTAAGAATTGGATTGGTACGATTTCTTGTCCGTTAAAATTAATAGCATCTGTACGAAGGAGACCAACGTTTTCCAAGCATTTCATGTGCGTTAGATAAGATTGACCAAAAGTCATAAAGAAACGAATCCGTTTAACTCCTGGAATGTTTTTGGCAAGTGATTCAATTTCTTCATGATGAAGAAGATACATGTCTTTTTGTCCAACTTGAGGGAAATCATATTCACGTTTGATAGACATAGCTTCGACTTCAACCCATTTTCCATCTTCCCAATATGAACCTGGTGCAGAAACCTCACGTAGATTAATTTCTGGGTTGAAGTTGGTCGCAAATGGATAACCGTGGTCACCACCATTACAGTCTAAAATGTCGATATAGTGGATTTCATCAAAGTAGTGTTTGAGGGCGTAAGCTGAAAATACACTAGTTACACCTGGGTCAAAACCAGATCCAAGTAGTGCAGTCAATCCTGCTTCTTTGAATTTATCTTGGTAAGCCCATTGCCATGAGTAGTCAAAGTAGGCTGTAAAACCAAGTTCCTTACAACGTTTCTCATAGATAGCACGCCATTCAGGGTCTTCTGTGTCTTCAGCCTCATAGTTGGCTGTGTCGATATAGTGGACTCCTGTTGCTAAACAAGCGTCCATAATGGTCAAATCTTGGTATGGTAGAGCTACGTTCAAAACAGCTTCTGGCTTGTAGCTTTCAATCAAGGCAATTACTTCTTCTACCTTGTCAGCATCAAGAGCAGCTGTTTCAATTTTAGTGCTTGTTTTACCTTCTAATTTAGCCTTCAAGTCATCACATTTTGACCTGGTACGGCTAGCAATCATAATTTCTTTAAACGTTTCGCTATCTTGGCAAATCTTTGAAATAGCAACTTGGGCAACTCCCCCACATCCAATAACTAATAAACGACTCATTTTTTTCCTTCCTCTTCTTCTAAAATGTCTTCTACATATTTAGGCAACATAAAGGCACCCACATGTAAGTTTGCAGTGTAGTATTCTGTGAAAAGCTGGCGTTTTTTCCAACCTTCCTTGTCAAAATCTTTGACAGGGTGATATTTTTTAGATGCAAATCCAAACAACCAATAACCAGCAGGACTAGTTGGGATATGTGCCTGGTAAACCCGGCTGATTGGAAAGGCTTGATTGACCTTGCGGTGCATACTACGGCAAGCAGACTCATCTTCGTCAAAGAAGGGACTACCATGCTGATAGATCATGATTCCGTCTTCTTTCAAGGCTCTATAGCTATTGCCGTAAAATTCCTTGGTAAAGAGCCCTTCCGTATGGCCAAATGGATCTGTCGCATCATTGATGATGATGTCGTAATCATCTTCACAGTTTCTCAAAAATCTCAGTCCATTTTGGTAGTAAATGGTAACGCGAGGGTCATCAAGTCCTGCAGCAAAGTCTGGAAAATACTCACGACAAACCTCAACCAACATCTCATCTGGTTCCACGATATCAATTTGCTCCAGTTCAGGATATAGCGTTAATACTTGGGCAACACCTCCGTCACCACCACCAATAACCAAAACTTTCTTTGGATTAGGATGGACAGCCATGGGAACATGAACTGTCATTTCATTGTAGACAAAATCATCAGCGTCTGAAAACAAGACATGCCCATTTAAAATCAAAATCTTTCCAAAAGCTGGCGTATCTAAAACTTCAATATCTTGCCATTCACTTTTACCAGCATAGAGTTGCTTAGCTGTTCTCAAGGACAATTTCACATCTGGAGTGTGAACCTCAGAAAACCATAAATCCATTTAGTTCTCCTTTCTTTCAATGACATTGATATGATTGACCTCTGGATCTTCAGTACCTTGGAGTGAACAACCACGTTCTTTGGCGAATTGAATATAATCGACAATTTCTCGTGTAATCCGTTCACCTGGCGCCAGGATTGGGATGCCAGGAGGATAGCACATGACAAATTCCCCACAGACTTGACCAATGGACTCGTCCAAGGTTAAACTTCTTCTTTCTGAATAAAAGGCTTCCTGAGGAGAAAGCACCAACTCTGGTTGGATATATTCTCCAGCAATCAAGTCCTTCCCATCTCGTGAGTATAGTCTCTTGATATCAGCTAAAGCACCGACCAAGCGTTCAATGTCTTGGATACGGTCACCAATCGAAATATAAGCTAAGATATTGCCAATATCACCAAACTCGATCTGAATGTCATATTCGTCTCGTAAGAGATCATAAACTTCAATCCCTGTTAAACCAATCCCCTGAGTGTAGACTGATAACTTAGTCACGTCAAAATCACAAACCGAGACACCGTCTATTAACTCTTTTGAGTAGGCGTAGTAGCCACCGATGGCATTGATTTCACGACGAGCATATTCGGACAACTCAATGACCTTCTCAAATGACTCTTTCCCACGAAGGGCCAGATTGCGGCGTGAAATATCCAAACTAGACATTAACAAATAGGATGCTGATGTTGATTGGGTTAGGTTAATGATTTGACGTACGTACTCAGGATTCATCTGATCCCCAACTAAAAGAAGTGAACTTTGTGTCAAGCTACCACCAGACTTATGCATAGACACTGCTGACATATCTGCTCCTGCATCCATAGCAGATAGAGGAAGTTTATCTGTAAAGTGGAGATGAGCACCGTGTGCCTCGTCTACTAAGACTTTCATTCCTGCGGCATGGGCCATCTCTGTTAGCCCCTTAAGATCTGAACAAATCCCATAGTAGGTTGGATTGTTTATTAGGATAGCCTTGGCATCCGGATGGTCCTTAATAGCTTGTGCCACACGATCATTTTCAAGCCCCAAAGCAATACCGATTTTGGGATCCACACTCATCTCGATATAGATGGGAATAGCTCCACATAAAACGAGTGCATTGATGGCTGATTTATGGACATTTCGAGGAAGGATGATTTTATCACCTGATTTACAGGTGGAAAGAATCATGGTTTGCACGGATGAGGTTGTCCCACCAATCATTAGAAAGGCATGGGCAGCTCCAAAAGCCTCTGCTGCTAGCTCTTCTGCTTCTCTGATAATCGAAATGGGGTGTCCTAGATTATCCAAAGGCTTCATAGAATTGACATCAATACCTACGCATTTTTCCCCTAAAAGTTCGACCAACTCTGGATTCCCACGGCCACGCTTATGACCTGGTACATCAAAAGGTACAATCCTTTTTTTTCGTAACTTAACTAACCCCTCATAAATAGGAGCTTGGTTTTGATTTAACATTATAAAGACATACTCCTTTACTGTATTTTTCCCACATTAATTAAACTTAGGTGCCAAAGGATACTTATGAAAAAAGAGCAGGTTGGCACCTGCTCTACAATCTACTGACGTGTTTATGTTTGTTTCTTTTGAGTATGTCTGTTCCTGATGTTTCCTAACTCTCTAGTAGCAAATATTACGTACTTTATTGATCGTTTCACAAGATGACGTGTGCTTTCACCACACTAACAAATCTATACGAATTAGGACAAGTGTCCTAACATCAACTTATAAAAGTAGGCTTTTAACCCTATCAATAATGTGGCTTTTCAACCACGCTTCGGCATTCAACCCTGCCTGTCCGTAGGCATTTTTTACTCGGGTTTATATTTGCTAGAAAACATCATCTCATTTTCTAAGCTT
>CAURIB010000040.1:0-12106 GCA_963524795.1 uncultured Streptococcus sp. | reverse complement strand
GAATGGAAATCGCAGACTTTCTCGTTCCACAAGAAAAAACAGAAGAGTTTTTCTATGCCATTCTGGATGAGTTAGAGATGCCAGACAGTTTCTTGGATACGGGCATGCTTAGCTTCCGAGTGACTCCAAAGCCTGACAAGGTGGATGTCTTTGTAACTAAGTCAAAGATTGACCAAAATTTGGACTTTGAAGATTTGGCAGATCTTCCTGATATGGATGAGTTAGCTAAAATGTCTCCAGATGAGTTCTTGAAAACCTTGGAGAAAACCATGGCAGAAAAAACTAAAGACGATATTGAAGCCATTCAATCTCTAGAGCAGGTTGAAAAGGAAGAGGAAGCAGCGCTTGATGAAGCCCTCGAAGAAGAAGGAAAAAGAGAGCCTTATATCTACTACATCCTACGCTTTGACGACTTAACCAGTTTGGTTTCTTTTGCCAAAACAGTTGCTTATCAAATGGAGACTTCAGAGCTTTATAAGATGAATGATCAATACTATTTGACAGTCTTAGTGGATGTAGAGGATCGACCAAATCTTTATCCAGCTTGGTTACTGGCTCGTATGCGAGAATTTGCGGATGATAGCGACATCAGCCGTTCGGTTCTACAAGAATATGGTCAAGTGCTCATCAATCACGATGCCGTCCAAGGACTCCAAAAGGTTTAATAGAGAAAAAGCAGGGAAGGAGAACTTCTCTGTTTTTGTTGTAAATTTAAGATTTTTGAAAATTTGGATTCAGTTTGTATTTAAAAATCTGTCATAGTATAATTTGAGAGTGAAATTAAAGGTTATGCATCATTTTATGAAAGTTTTCTGAATGATTAAAGGTTAATACAAGGTAGAAAAAAAGTCCAAAAAATAGGGCAAAGTAGTAGCTTTAATAGAAGAAATGGGGTAGAATGGTAGAAGTTGCTTTTCGGTAGTTTAGAATCGAATCAACTGACAAATCTTTTAGATATACATGTTGTTAAATCAACTATTTTACTAAACTATTATATTTTTTTTGTTTTCAAGATGGTGTTTTATGTTGTCTTGGGAAGTGAAAAAGATTAGAATCAGTTTTTGAAAAAAGCCCTCATATAGTTTTTGAATCCTAGCAAATGGACCCTATCTTTTCCAATCTTGCTAAAATTGATGAAAAACGATATGATAGAATGAAAAAAGCGAGGTGAAAAATGGACCAAAGACGGATTCAAACAGAAACACAGCAGATACTTGAAGATGTTTTAGACAAGGCTTCTTTACAGGAAGGTGCACTATTTGTCTTAGGTTTGTCTTCGAGTGAAGTACTGGGAGGACACATTGGCAAAGATTCGAGTCAGGAGATTGGTGAGCTAATCGTCAAGACAATGTTGGAGCTGTTGACGGCTAAGGGGATTCACCTAGCTGTTCAAGGTTGTGAACATGTCAATCGCGCTCTAGTTGTCGAAAGGGAAGTGGCTATAAAATTTCAGTTGGAAATTGTAAGTGTACTCCCGACCTTACATGCAGGAGGTTCTGGTCAATTGGCCGCCTTTCGCTATATGAATGATCCTGTGGAGGTCGAATTTATCAGGGCAGATGCTGGTTTGGACATTGGAGATACTGCTATTGGGATGCATATCAAACATGTTCAGGTACCCATTCGACCAGTCCTAAGAGAGATTGGTCATGCTCATGTAACGGCACTTGCAAGCCGACCAAAACTCATTGGAGGGGCGCGTGCTCAATATCCAATAGATCACATTAGAAAGATTTAAAATGAAAAACAGAAAAATGCAGTTTGATAAAGTCATCAAATACTCTATTCGGAAGTTCTCAGTTGGTGTAGGTTCTGCAGTTATCGGGACATTTCTTTTGGGAGCGAACAACTTTTTAGTTGAAACTGTTGCAGCTAACGAAGTAGCGACACCTAGCCAAGTTCATTACCGTTATTTGGCTGAACAAGAATTGACAGAAGCAGAAAAGGCTTTGATCCATCGCGAACTTCCTTCAGATTTAAAGCAAGATGATGTTGTCTATCTTGTTTACAGAAAAAAGGAAGTGAATTCTCAACAATTGCCGAACACTGGAAGCAAGGAGTTGGCCCTAGCAACTCTTGGTTTTGCAACAGCGTCTTTGGTTGTCGTTGTGATGTCTAAAAAACACCGCAATAAAATGTTGGGTCTTCTCTTTATTGGAGCGCTAGGAGGTAGTTACTTTATCCCTCAGTCAGCTCAAGCCTTTGAGAATAAAATCTTGGTGTCCTACAACCAAACGATTGCTGCAAGTAGTCAAGAGGACTTGGCAAAAGGTGTCATTCAAATCGAAGGATATGAATACGTTGGTTACTTTAAAGCATCAGACTTCCAAGACCAACCAGAGCAAATTGCTACTGCTAAAGGAACTCAGGAAAAAGGTCACGAAGGTGAATCTCTGGTTCAACCAGAATTGCCAGCTTACACAGGTGAGATTAGTACTAAAGGAACTCAAGAAGCAGGCCATGAAGGTGAATCTCTGGTTCAACCAGAATTGCCAGCCTACACAGGTGAGATTAGTGCTAAAGGAACTCAAGAAAAAGGTCACGAAGGTGAGTCTTTAGTTCAGTCAGAAGAACCGGCTTATAAACCTGAAGAAAGTGCTAAAGGCACCCAAGAAGCAGGTCACGAAGGTGAATCCTTAGCTCAGCCAGAATTGCCAGCCTACACCGGCGAGATTACATCCAAAGGAACTCAAGAAGAGGGCCACGAAGGTGAATCTCTAGTTCAGCCAGAAAACCCAGCTTATACAGGTGAGATCAGTGCTAAAGGCACGCAAGAAGAGGGTCATCAAGGCGAGTCTTTAGTTCAACCAGAAGAACCAGCTTATAAACCTGAAGAAAGTGCTAAAGGCACGCAAGAAGAGGGCCACCAAGGCGAAGCTTTAGTTCAGTCAGAAAACCCCGCCTACACAGGCCAAATCACAGCTAAAGGAACTCAAAAAGAAGGCCACGAAGGTGAGTCCTTAGTTCAACCAGAGTTGCCAGCCTACACAGGCGAGCTTAGCGCTAAAGGAACTCAAGAAGTAGGTCACGAAGGTGACTCCTTAGTTCAGCCAGAATTACCAGCTTACACAGGTGAGATCAGTGCTAAAGGCACGCAAGAAGCAGGTCACGAAGGTGAATCTCTAGTTCAACCAGAGTTACCAGAGTACGAAGTAGCTGAAGCAACTGTCACAGAAACTGAAACTGTAGAAGTTCCATATACAAGAGAGTATGTAACTGACGATACTCGCTACACTGATGAAGAAACAGTAATTCAAAATGGTCAAGCCGGAAGTCAGCTAATTCACCGTGTCTATAAGACTGTCAATGGTCAAAAAGTTGGGGACCCAATCAGCACGAGTACAGAAACAGTTAAGGCTCCAGTAAATGAAAAAATTAGTCGTGGTACCAAGTCTATTGAAGGTCAAGTTGAAGAAGTTTCATTTGAAGAAATTCCTTTCGAGACAAGAACAGAAGTAGACAGCACTCTTCCGAAGGGAACAGAAGTTGTTGCTCAAGCTGGTCAAAACGGTAAGAAAAAGATTACCAAAGTTTATAAGACTCTTAAAGGAGTGAAAACTGCAGATGCTCCAACGATTTCAGAGGAAGTTGTTGAAGCTGCGCAAGATCGTCTCATTAAGAAAGGTGATCAAATCCTGACTGCGCCAACCTTGACACTTACTCAAATTGATAAAGAAGAGTTAGAGCGTAGTGCCAAGGCTCGTTACCAATTGGTCAAACCAACAGGTGTAACCATTAAATCTCTTGAAGTTGTTTTGAAAGATGGAGACACTAGCCTTCAAACAGTCAATATGTCTGAAGGAGACCTGACTGCAAATCTTACAAACTTGAAGTATTACAAGGACTACAAGATTGCGACCAAGATGGTTTACGATCGTGGAAATGGGAACGAAGAAGTAGTTCTCACGGAAGAACCACTAAGACTCGACCTCAAAAAAGTCGAAGTCAAAAATATTAAGGAAACAAGCCTTATCAGTGTTGATGATCAAGGTGTAGAAACTGATCATAGTCTATTGTCAGCTAAACCATCAGATGTTAAACCTTATTACTTGAAAGTGACAACTCATGATAACAAGGTGACAAAACTTGCTGTTGATAAGATTGAAGAAGTCACAGTTGATGGTAAAGCATTGTTCAAAGTCACTGCTAAAGCACCAGACCTAGTCCAACGTAACGCAGATAATCAGTTTACAGAGGAATATGTCCATTACTTTGCTAAACCAAAAGCCCATGAAGGTGACGTTTACTACGATTTCAATGACCTTGTAAAAGCAATGCAGGACAATCCTACTGGTACCTTTAAGCTTGGTAGCAGTATGAATGCAAGTAACGTGAACCCCGCTGGCAAGTCTTATGTAACCAATGCCTTCAAGGGAACATTGGAAAGTACAGAAGGTAATAAATTTGCCATCCATAACATTACGAGACCATTGTTTGGTAACATTGAAGGTGGTACTGTCAAGAATCTCTTGCTTGAAAATGTCAATATTGACATGTCAGGATTTGATCGAGTAGCACCAATCGCAAATGTTATCAAAAATAATGCAACTGTCGAAAATGTTAAAGTAACAGGTAATGTTATCGGGGGCAACGATGTAGCTGGTATTATCAATAAAATTGATGGTAGTGGTAAGGTAAGTAATGTTGCCTTTATCGGTAAAATTCACGCTGCTGGAAACAAAGGTTGGTATTTAGCAGGTGTTCTAGGTGAAAACTGGAAAGGTATCGTAGAAAAAGCCTATGTTGATGCTGAAATTACTGGTAACAAGGCAAAAGCTGCAGGATTAGTTTATTCTTCTCAAAATGGTGGAGATAACAATACACTAGGAAGAGAAGGTGTTCTCAGAAATTCAGTTGCTAAAGGTTCTATCGAGCTGAAAGAAGCTGTTCAATCAGGTGGCTTGCTGGGTACCAACTGGGCCTTGGGTGCTATTGAAGATAACATCACCATGATGAAAGTCAAAACAGGTGAGATGGTCTTTGGTCACTCGGATATTGATGCCGATGATTATTTCACCTATTCAAGAACAAAACGTAACTTCAGTGTTGAGGGGGTAAGTGAGGGTAATAAATCTTACAACAATTCTCGCAAGATTCCTAGCATCTCACAAGAAGAAGCTGACAAGAAGATTGAAGCAATGGGAATCACTGCTGATAAATTTGAAAGCACGAAACCTGTTGAAGACAAACTCAATAACATTGTCAATAAAGCTGATCAATACAAAACAATCGATGGTTACGACGCTTCTCGTGAACTTGCCTACCGTAATATCGAAAAATTGCAACCATTCTACAATAAAGAGTGGATCGTAGACCAAGGAAACAAATTGGCTGCTGGTAGTCCTCTCTTGACTAAGGAAGTCTTGTCCGTTACTGCTATGAAGGGCAATGCCTTTGTAACAGAATTGGCTGATGCTGACCACATTTTGGTGCACTATTCTGATAAGACCAAAGACATCTTTACTGTTTCGCTGAAAGAATCTAAGGTCAAACAAGTGAAAGAGTACAGCATTGCTGAACTTGGAGAAGTTGTTTACACGCCTAATATTGTTGACAAAGACCGTAGCGATCTTATCAATGCTATCGTTGAAAAATTAAGTCCAGTTGAATTACAATCAGATCCTATCTACACACACCTAGGTAGAACGGGACCAAATAAAGTCAATGCTATAAAAGATCTTTACCTGGAAGAAAGCTTCAAAGAAGTTAAGGATAATCTGGCTAAATTTGTGAAACAGTTGCTTGAAAATGAGGATCATCAATTAAACACAGATGAAGCTGCTAAACGTGCCTTGATCAAGAAGATTGATGACAACAAGGCTGCTGTTCTTCTTGGTTTGTCATACCTCAATCGTTATTATGGAGTTAAGTTTGATAACTTTAATATCAAGCAACTTATGTTGTTCAAACCAGACTTCTACGGTAAAAATGTAAGTGTGTTAGACTTCTTGATTAAGATTGGTTCTAAAGAAAGTAACATTAAAGGTGATAGAACTTTAGAAGCTTATCGCGAAACTATCGGTGGAGTTATCGGTATCAGCGAGTTAAATAGTTTCTTAGACTATAATATGCGTCTATTCACAAATGATACAAACTTGAACGATTGGTTTATCAAAGCTACCAAAGACAATGTTTATATCGTTGAACCAGCAACAACAACTCCTGAGTTTGCTGATAAGAAACACAGAGCCTATGAAGGATTAAACAACGATATGCACGGTAAGATGATCTTGCCACTCTTGAACTTGAAAGATGCTCATATGTTCTTGATTTCAACTTACAATACAATGGCTTATAGTTCATTTGAGAAATATGGTAAGTATACTGAAGCAGAACGAAATGCTTTCAAAGCTGAAATTGATAAGGTTGCAAAAGGGCAACAGAATTATCTAGACTTCTGGTCACGTCTAGCAACTGACAAGGTTCGTAATCAACTCTTGAAGAGCAATAACATGGTTCCAACCCCTGTTTTAGATAACCAAAACTATAAAGATATTAGTACTGATAAATATGGTCACACTAATAGCGGTAAAGATGTTGCTCCTATTCGTGAATTATACGGACCTACAGGACGTTACCATGCAACAGACTGGCGTATGGGAGCGGTAGCTCGTGTTTATACCAATCCATATAAAGATGACTCTGTCTTCTTTATGGTGACGGACATGATTAGTGATTTTGGAGTTTCTGCCTTTACTCACGAAACGACTCACGTTAATGACCGAATGGTTTATCTAGGTGGCTCAAGACACCGTGAAGGAACAGATCTTGAAGCATTTGCACAAGGAATGTTGCAAACTCCATCAGTATCAAATCCAAATGGTGAATACAAAGCCCTAGGTCTTAACATGGCTTATGAACGTCCAAATGATGGAAATCAATGGTATAACACCAATCCAAATGATCTGAAGTCACGTGACGAAATTGATCGTTACATGAAGGGCTACAACGACACCCTCATGCTTCTGGATTACCTGGAAGGAGAGGCTGTTCTCGATAAAGCAAATCAAGATTTAAACAACGCTTGGTTCAAGAAGGTTGATAAGCAATATCGAGGAAATAACACCAAGAACCAATTCGACAAGGTTCGATCTTTAAGTGATGAGGAGAAAGCTATTCCTTTACGTACAGTAGATGACTTAATTACGAACAACTTCATGACCAACCGTGGTCCAGGTAACAGAGTTTATAATCCTACTGACTTTGATTCTGCTTATGTGAATGTTCCAATGATGACTGGTATCTATGGTGGTAATACAAGTGAAGGTGCTCCAGGAGCGATGTCATTTAAACACAATACCTTCAGAATTTGGGGTTACTATGGTTATGAAAAAGGCTTCTTAAACTATGCTTCTAACATGCTAAAAGCCGAATCTAAAAAAGCTGGTAAAAATACTCTAGGTGATGACTTCATCATTAACAAGATTTCTGAAGGAAAATTCAACAATCTTGAAGATTGGAAGAAAGCTTACTTCAATGAAGTTGTAACAAGTGCCAAAAATGGAATTCAATCTATTGAAATCGATGGTGAAACATACAATAGCTATGAAGACTTGAAACGTGCATTTGCTGAAGCAGTTGATAAAGATAAGGCTACTCTAAGTAACGGATCTGTCAAATTTGATAACACCGTATCACTTAAAGAAAAACTCTTTAAGAAACTTCTTCAACAAACAGATAGCTTTAAAACTTCTATCTTTAAATAATCCAAAACTCTCATCTGCATAGCAGGTGGGAGTTTTTTGTAATTAAGAAGCTTAATGATTTTCCAAACAGATTTTAAGTATTTTTAGCAAGGTAGGTATATAATAGAACTACAAAGTAAATATCTATATTCATATGATAACGAGGAAGGTGATGAAGATGAAAAAATGGCAAGCAACTGTATTGGTCTGCGCTAGTCTGGTCTGTCTATCAGCTTGTAAAAATCAGATGGAGAGCCAAGCTGATAAGCAAAATGGAGACAAAAATGCACAAGTTAGCTCTCAAATGGCAAAACAAGGGGAAGCAGTTCCAGACTTTGAGCTTATGGGAGTTGATGGTAAAACCTATCGTCTATCAGATTATAAAGGCAAAAAAGTCTATCTCAAATTTTGGGCATCTTGGTGCTCTATTTGTCTAGCTAGTTTACCTGATACCGATGAGCTTGCAAAAGAAGCAAGTGATGACTATGTCATCTTGACAGTGGTTTCTCCTGGTCAAAAAGGAGAGCAAGCAGAAGAAGCCTTTAAAAAATGGTATCAGGGTTTGGACTATAAAGATTTACCAGTATTGCTAGACCCTTCGGGACAACTTTTAGCGAGTTACGGAGTTCGTTCTTATCCGACTCAGGCTTTTATTGATAAAGAAGGTAAACTAGTTAAGACCCAGCCAGGCTTTATGGATAAGGATACTATTTTACAGATGCTAAAAAACATAGATTAGAGGCTCATCATGAATGATAAATTAAAAATAATTGTATTCATAGGAATCATCATTTGCATTATTATTGGAATGTTATTCCTTTTGGAAAAAAGAAACGCTGTCTACACCGATACCTCTCAAATTGAGAAGGCAGCTGTTATCCAAGGTCAAGGTGCTAAGAAAAGAACGGAGCCAGATAAAGAAGCTGACCTACATGATATCTATCTAGCGGGAGGCTGTTTCTGGGGAGTTGAAGAGTATTTTTCTCGAGTGGCAGGTGTGACAGATGCTGTTTCTGGCTATGCGAATGGGAGAGGAGAAACAACCCAGTATGAATTGATCGGCCAAACCGGGCATGCTGAGACTGTTCATGTGACCTACGATGCCAATCAAATCTCTCTAAAAGAAATCTTGCTCCATTATTTCCGCATTATCAATCCGACTAGTAAAAATAAGCAGGGCAATGATGTGGGAACTCAGTACAGAACGGGAGTCTACTATAAGGATGAGCAGGACCTAGAAGTCATCAATCAAGTTTTTGAACAAGTTGCTCAGAAGTACGACCAGCCTCTAGCGGTTGAAAAAGAAGCCTTAGCTAATTTTATAGTGGCTGAGGACTACCACCAAGACTATCTCCAGAAAAATCCTAATGGCTATTGCCATATCAATGTCAATCAAGCAGCCTATCCTGTTATTGATGCGAGTAAATATCCAAAACCGAGTGACGATGAATTGAAAAAACTCCTCTCTCCTGAGGAGTATGCAGTGACTCAAAACGGTCAAACAGAACGTGCCTTTTCAAATCGTTACTGGGATAAATTTGAAGCAGGAATTTATGTGGATGTGGCAACTGGAGAACCTCTCTTTTCTTCGAAAGATAAATTTGAATCTGGTTGTGGTTGGCCTAGTTTTACCCAGCCTATCAGTCCAGATGTTGCGACCTACAAGGAAGACAAGTCATACAATATGGTCAGAACAGAAGTCAGAAGTAGAACTGGTGATTCCCATCTAGGGCATGTCTTTACAGACGGACCTAAGGACAAGGGAGGGCTACGCTATTGTATCAATAGTCTATCCATCCGTTTTATTCCTAAGGATCAAATGGAAGAAAAGGGTTATGGTTATTTGTTGGATTATGTTGAGTGAACATGATATTCTTAAAAAGAGTTTACTAAAAATGTTTTAGATTCATATTTGATTTTTTTAGAAGTGTTGACTTTAATATTTGAAGTCTAATTGCTCTTGAATAAAGATATTTTTAAATAAAAGAAAAAAATTATCAAAAAACGATAAAAAAGTGTTGCATTTCAAAAAAATTATGCTATACTAGATATATCGAAAAACGATAATAAGTTTTCGAGTAGTAACAAAAAGAGCTCATTTGTTGCTAAAACTAAAAATATTTTATAAAAGAGGAAATCATCATGAAAAAAACTACATCAACTAAAATCGTAAACTTTACTAAATCACTTGTTACATTAGGCTCTAATTTCGGAATCTTTACCCTCAGTTTCTTTAGTATCGCTTCTTTAGTTCTTCTCCTTGGTCAATTTGATATCAGCCAACTAATGCCTGAAGGTGGGGAGGTAACAAGGTCAGGCTACGAAGCGTGGGGAGGAGTTAATGCCTTTGTTCTAACCTTTGTTGCTGGTAATACACTTCTAACTTATGGCCTTATCAAATTAAAACAGTTTGCTAAGAACTTTAAAGAAAGTGATCTTTTTGAAAATACAACCATTTCATTCTTGAAAAAGGGCGCAGTTTTAATGACTGTAGTAGGAGCAATCCAAGGCATTACAGAACTAATTTTGAATCCTGCCCACATCATTTTTAACTTCTCAATTGCAGCCTTCTTATTCATTGCTAGCTTAGTTCTTGCTTCTATCAAGAATCAATTTTCAAATAAAGTAGCATAAGACATGCACGTAAAACTTACTAATATTGTATAATATAGTAGAGATTAGAAACGAGGTTTTGAAATTAATGTCTAAGAAAAATTCCTACTTACCATATGCTTTAGGTTTTATTAATATCCTACTTTTCATTTTTGGAATATCTTTGGTTATATCTATTCTTCTAACTGTTTTCAATGTAACTGAGATTAACCTCTTTAACCTTGGGACTATTTCCTTAAAACCTGATATGGTAAATACTTCAATACTAGTGAGTGCTTTGTCCTTTATCAATAGCTTTATCATTCTGTTTGTACTATTCTGTGTTAGACAGTTCTTCCAAAATATTATTCATGAACAGATTTTTACAGTTCATAATGTCAAACTTGCTAATCGTATTTCTCTATCACTTTTTATTGCTTCATTTCTTGGAGATGGTATTTTGACACTCAATGGTTACTCATTCTTAAATATAACATTCATGGTTACTGCTCTCGTTGTTTGGACAATTGGTAAAGTCCTTGAAAAAGCAAATGAAATTGCAGAAGAAAATGAGTTTACAATATAGAGAAAGGAGATTATACCGTGATTGTCATTAATCTAGATGTCGAATTAGCAAAGAAAAAAATGCGTTCAGGAGATTTAGCAGAACGAATTGGTATTACTCCTGCAAATCTTTCAATACTGAAAACAGGTAAGGCTAAAGCTATACGTTTTTCAACACTTGAAGCTATTTGTAAAGAACTAGGATGCCAGCCTGGTGATATATTGGAGTATGTGCCAGACTAAAAATGTGGTTCAGCCAATGCTGATCCGCTTTTTTATTTAAAAAATATCAATTTATCTCGAAAATATTTTGTAAAAAAATCAACAAAATATTATAATAAGATTATGGAAACGGAATAAAGGAGATGTCTCTAAAGACAAGAACAAAGCTGATATGGAAGATAGAAAAAAGCTACAAAAATTTGCCATTCGTAAACTGAGTATGGGAGTGGGCTCGGTATTGATTGGACTTGCCTTCGTTGGAGGAACACTTGAACCAAAACTGGTTCAGGCTGATGAAACCAAGCAAGTGTCCTTTCACTATTTAGCAGAATCGGAGTTGACAGCTGCTGAACGCGAACTCATTCATCATGAATTGCCACAAGATTTGAGCCAAGATAACTATTATCTAGTCTATCGTAAGCAGGGACAAGCCGTCTTACCTCAAACAGGATCAGTCACCTTCCCCTTGGCTGGTCTTGGTCTTTTGACGGCTAGTTTGGTGGTTTTCCTATTTTCTAGTAAAAAGCCTTCTAAGATAGTTGGAGTGTTATTGATTGCTTCTGTAGGTAAGAGTTTATTACTACCTTATCAAGTATTTGCTTTTGAACACAAGGACTTGCTAGCTTATGATCAGACTAAAACCCTTGTGTCTGCAGATGGTTTCTCTCAAGGGATTATTGACATTAAAGGCTATGACTATATTGGCTATTTATTAGAGTCAGATTTAAGAGGAACAGGGCAAGATCTAACATCTAGTGAAAATTCAGAAATTCCTGCAAAACCAGTAAATCAAGCAGCCGTTCATGAAATTTCCGAATTTACAGGCGGTGTATCCGGCGACTCCTTGGTTGAGCCAACAAAACCAACATTTGAAGGAGGAGTCAATGGCCCAGGTACAGTAGCTGAAGCCTTGCCAGAGTATACCCCAGAATTGAGTAGTCAAAGTGGCATCCCAGAAGTTCACGACAAACCAGACTTTACAGGAGGCGTATCCGGCGACTCCTTGGTTGAGCCAACAAAACCAACATTTGAAGGAGGAGTCA
>CAURIB010000039.1:0-12386 GCA_963524795.1 uncultured Streptococcus sp. | reverse complement strand
CTTGCGACGTTTTTTGGGCCGCAATATTATCGTTCCAAAAATCAGGTTCTGTCATTTTGTTTTCCAAAATGGCAATTTCTTCTTCTAACCCTTCGAGGTCAAAGAGACCCCCTAAAAGAAGCTAATTTTTCACGATTGGCATCAATTTTTTGACGAATTTCTGAAATGTCCATATATACTCCTTTTTTGCATCGTTTCATTATACCATAATTTTTCTTATTTATCTAATCTGTGTTTTTTAAAATTTCTTATCAAAATATTTCGATTTGAAGACGATAGGGGCTATTTTCAACAACTTAGGGTATAAAGAATCAAAAAAAATCCCAAAGCTGATCAATATTCTCATCCTAAAAACATTGATCAATTCTTTGAGATGTATATAAATACTATTTCATGAGAAAACTAGGTAGTGAGTGAAAGACTAGCACAAAGGGAGTTTTCTCGAAGACTTAGTTAGAGGTAGAAAGCACTTATTCTTTATCTGCCTTTAAAGTCGGCTTTGTTTCAGCAACTTCATCTTTTTCAGTCGCTTCTGCTGACTTATCAGAATCCCTCTTTGGATCTTCTTGATGGTTCTGAACTTCTTCCTCTTTTACAGGATTTAAGCTCCAAATACCATCTTGATTGACCTTGTAGCCATCAGGTGTTGTCCCATTTCTTAGAAGTGAACCGTCTGCTTGGAAATAATACCAATTGCCATTCAGCTGTTTCCAACCAGTCTGCATAGCACCATTAGCATCAAAGTAATAACTTTCACCATTTACTTTGTATAGTCCAGTTGCCATCTGACCAGTTTCAACGTCAAGATAATACTTAACCCCTTTATCTTGGAACCAGCCAGTCTTCATGGCTCCGCTAGTTGCAAAGTAGTAATAATGATTGTCTAGCCATTTCCAACCGGTTTGCATAGCTCCGCTTGCATTGAGGTAATAACGAGTGCCATCAATTTCTTGCAGGCCTGTGAGCATGATACCTTCCTTGTCTAGATAGTACCATGTGTCCTTATCTTTGAACCAGCCAGTCTTCATAGCGCCGCTGCTTGCGAAGTAATAATAATGGTTATCGAGCCATTTCCAACCTGTCTGCATAGCTCCGCTTGCATTTAGATAATAACGAGAACCATCGATTTCTTGGAAGCCTGTTAACATGACACCCTCTTTATCTAGATAATACCAGATGTCCTTATCTTTGAGCCAACCTGTCTTCATCGCACCACTGCTTACGAAGTAGTAATAATGGTTATTGATCCATTTCCAACCTGTCTGCATAGCGCCACTTGCATTGAGATAATAGCGAGAACCATTAATTTCTTGAAGACCTGTTAGCATGACACCTTCTTTATCTAAGTAGTACCAAGTATCTTTATCCTTGACCCAGCCCGTTTTCATTGCTCCAGAACTTGCAAAATAGTTCCAATGACCTTCAATAAAGGCCCAGCCTGTCTGCATGATACCATTGTTATCAAAGTAGTAGCTTGATCCATTGATTTGCTTCAAGCCAACTGCTCGAATACCATCTTCATCATAATAATACCAGTTTGAACCTAGCTTTTGCCAACTAGAAGCTGTACCATCTGTTTGCAGAGCACCATTACTTGCAAAGAGCATCTTCTTACCTTTGAAGACTTGTAAGCCCGTCAGCATTTTACCATCTTTATCAAAAAGATACTTTTGCCCACCAATTTCAGCTAGTTCATTATAACGTCTTGCACCATCAGATTGGATGTAGTACCAGGAATTGTCATGATAGAACCAACCACCAACTTGCATTTTACCATCATCGTTAAGGTAATACCAGTTACCTTCAAGATTGACACCATTATTTTTTAAATGGAGCCATCGATTCGTTTGCTTTTGTCCTTTTCCATTAAAGAAATAGGTTGCTCCATCAATTTCTTGCCAACCAATAGCCATTTGTCCATCTGAAAGACGATATTTCCAATAACCATCTTCTTGATACCATTGTGACTCAACTTTAGGGATTTCTGGGAAGGAAGTTGATACATTAGTAAATCCCTGATTATTAATATCAAAAACCGTTGCATCTTGTGTTTTACTAGATGCTTGGATAACTTGAATATTTTTCTCCTTAAGGTATTCTCTAGTCGAAGCTAGATTAATATCTCCTCCTGTTGTTTGGATAACCATACTAGGAGCTAAATGGTTAAGGAAATTAATCGTATTAGAAACTTTAGCATCATAGTGATGATTCCACTTCATCATATCTACTTTGCCAATCACAGGACCTAGCTTGTCCTCAGCTCCCTCAGCGTTGTCTAGGTCGCCACCAAGGTAAATCTTTTTACCTGCCACAGTCACAACGGCTACAATTGAATTTGAATTATCATCAAGTACCCTTTTGAGTTTCCCGTCTGAACCATACTCATTCTTATAATTATAGAGTTGTATATCCATCTCTCCCAATGTGAAATGGCTGTCTTCGTCCTTTATATCTTGGACAACTGTAACCCCGCGTTTTTGAGCAGCACGAAGAGCATTATCATAATTGAAAAGGTTATCCCACAGTCCCCAATTACTAGTAATTCTTTCATCTGAATATTTTTTCAAATAAAATTTGTCTACTTGATAGCGATTAAGTATTTCATCCGCACCACCTATATGGTCGCTATGAACATGAGTTCCTAGGACAAAATCTAATTTCTTCACTCCAACCTGATCTAGATGTCGCATTAAACGATCTTCCAAAACTTGATAATTTCGCATGGAAATTCCCCAGCGATCTGGATATCTCGGATCAGTTCCGTCAGGGAAATCATAATCTTCGCCCATGTCAATTAGGGCATAATGACCATTACTCTCTAGAAGAATAGCATCGCTCCCCGATTTTGCCTTAGTATTAATAAAATGGATACGATTCCCTGGACCTGCTGTGATAGTATCTGCATTTACTGTTTGCGCTTGAATTATTGTGGCTGATAGAAACAAGGCACTAAGCAATATTGATTTTTTTAAACTTTTCATAAGGCATTCAACTTTCTTAATTAATTTTATACTATTTTATTAATCAATCCAATAATTCTTTTCATTTCCTGGAATCTGTTGATTAGCAGGAGGTGGAGTCATGTAATCTTCCCCAAATTCATAAACAAGAACCTCATGATATCTTCTTGGTACTTTTAGGATTAGATTTTCATATGGCATATCAATTGTATCATACAACCATTCTGTTTTAATACCAGCTGGATAGTACGAGTCATAAGTTGAGCAAACCAAGTCTGTAGAATTTTCAACACTGTATTTTAAGGCAAGTTGTTCTAGCTTTTGATTCCAGAATTGAGGAGATGTAAATCTGAATATTGCTGACGCAATATAACGAGGAAGATTTTTAATCCCTCCGTTTTCGTATTTGATTCCCTTAAAGTTTAAAGATGATAGACGAATTAATTGTTTATAGAGTTTCATTTTCTTACGATCTTGCTCATCTGTAACAAGACCATCATACGGGAAGACATCTACACAAGTTCCAAGAACAACACTTGGATCTAAAAGATTTGAATCTCTCCGTGTTCGAATATCGTAAACACGCATATAACTATATGGATATCCCTTGGTTTCTCTAAAAGAAATCAGCTTATAGTATGGATGGTTATCATTTTTCAGAACTGCGTATAACTTTTCAAATTCATCTCTAGCTAAAGAAATATCTGTATCATCATCCCAAGGAATAAAACCTTTATGACGAACTGCTCCTAATAAAGTTCCAAAATCGATAAAATATTTGATATCGTGTTTTTCACATATCTCATGTAAGTACTCTAGGATACCAAGCTCAACTTGCTTGATTTCTTCAAGGCTTAAGATTCTTTCTGACATTACTTGTCACTCCTAATCTTTACTTCTTTGTTTAAATAATAATCTATTGGTTTTCAGTAATCTTCCACAATTTGAAGTCATGATGGGAAACTTGTTGCTCAACTGGAGGTAACTGCATGTAATCTCCATAATCTGAAGTTAGAATTTCATGATAATATTTTGGAATCATAAATTCCTTACCTTCAAAGCTACCAGCTTCAACTTGTTCTAACCACTCACGTTTCCAAACGGGCTTATTCATATCTTTATAGACAACATAGTCTACAAGTTCATAATCTTCTACTTTTCTAGATTTAGCTAATTCATCAATCTGAGAAACATACTTATTTGTATTAGTGAAGTAAAAGATAATGACAGAAATATAGCGGATAATTGAATTTACTACACTTTTAGTATTGGTAATTCCTTTAAAAGTGTAACAACTTAATTGACGCTTTTTAATAATCTTAGTCATCTTATCTTTAAATGCCTGATCATCTTCATACCCGTCAACAGGGAAAATATCGACATAAATTCCCATATCTGAATCAATTCGAACATCCTCTTCAACCAAATAGGTATGATTGTCTTGAACTTTCATGAATGGATAGACATAGTTGACATTATTTTTATAAGACATTAATTCATAGCGCTCGTCTGGATGTGCAATCATATAATCTTGCAGCTTTTCATAATCATCACGAAGCATACAAATATCCATGTCATCGTCCCAAGGAATAAAACCTTTATGACGAACAGCCCCAATTAAACTACCATAGGACAAGAAGTATTGGACTCCAATTTTATGACACACTTCATGGATATACTCCATGATTCCTAACTCCATTTGTTGAATTTCAGAAACATCTGTTACTTCCTCGTAACGGACATTTTTTTCTTTCTCACAGATCATTAGACCATATCCCACAACTAACCAGAAAATGATGTTAATGAAGTTGGTCGAATACATAATTTGACTTTCAAACAGCTGACCAAATAAAATTCCAAAGAATAGAATCATGACTAGTTTTTCACTATTTTTCTTTGATTTTACCAAGTAAGAAACAAAGCGGAAACCTACATAAGCAATGATGAGTATGAAAGAAAAGAGACCCAAGATTCCAGAACTCACAAAAATCGTAACAAAGATATTGTGGAAATTACCTCCAATAAGTGAGTTTTCAATTTCAAATTTACTAAAATATTTTGTGTAATAATCTGATACGTTTCGAACACCATAACCAAATAGAGGTTTTGCACTTCCCATTTTGATTGCATTTTTCCAAATATATGTACGCCCACTTGGAGTTGTTTCAATTAAGTGAAGCTCACCATTTTTCTTAGAAACGTCCGAATCGTTTTCAGAATAAGATGCACCTTTATTTAAGTCAATTACAGTTGCCTTGGCTGCTGAAATATATACTGAAGTTAAATAACTAATACCAATATTGCTACCTGTTAGTAAGATACTAGCTACTAAAAAAGTTAACCATTTTTTGGCAAATTTTCCCCTAGTGATAAAAATACAATAGAATACTAGCATTAGAAGAACTGATAAGAGAGCTCCCCTACTTTGCATGGTTGCAAAATAAACTAACTGAACGATATTATTAATTTTAAGATAAACAGAGTATTTGCTTCCCTTATGAATTAAATACATAGCAAAAACTATACTAATGTATGAGAAAATCGCACTAGCGTTAGGGTTAACAAGTCCCCATAATCGGCCATTCATTACTCCGTAATAATAAGAGTTTTCTCCAATCTGAAATAGAATTAAAACTCTTGAAAGTAATAAACCAAAAGCAAATAAGGCCGAAGTAAATGAGACAATCTGTATGGTTCCTGCAATCAAGCCTAATAACTTTCTTAGCTGATCGGGTTTTACCATGGTAAATAATAAAACATAAGCCAGCATAAAGAAAATCTCAACCATATTTCCAAGCAGGTGTCCAGAACGATTAATGAACGCTGATAAAAAGTGGCTACCTACTAAAAGACCAAATAGGGTAAGAAACTTCTTATCTATCTCTATTCGTTTCCAATTAAAAAATAAAGTTAAACAAATTGACAGAACAACAACTGCTGAAAGTCCCTTATAGACAGGATTGGTTACTTTATAAATTAACGAACTCATACTTAAAATCGAAATGAAAACAAAAAGATACGATATCCACAGTTTTGATTTTTCAAAGCATTCATTCATTTTTGAAAAATTCATTTTCAACTCCTTTAATGACATTATTTATTCAAGCCTACAATTTGTCTATAAATCCATGGAGAAATTCTTAGTGACAAAATGGCTATTTTCCGAAAACTAGTAAAATAAGGATCTCTCAATATTTCTGAGATATGACTAAGTATCCACTTTCTCAATTGAGTTTTCTCTTTTTTATATTCTGTCGAATCTGTGAAGATTATTTTATCGTAGACTGTAATATAAGACCAAGATTCTCTATTTACTAATTCGGGTTTTAATTGAGGGAAACATTGATAAACTTTAGGAATAATGATTTTATATACTTCTATAGTATCAAAAACATGATTATTCACAGATGTAGTTGCACTTCCCTCTCTATGATCATAATAGTATATTGGTTTGTCTATAAAAACACTATTACATTTTGTTTCAAGTATAACTTCTGTTAAGAATAGAGCATCTTCTGCTAAATGATAATCTGTACTAAATTTAAAATCTTCAATTAATTCCTTTTTAAATAATTTTGCAACAGGGAAAAAAGAAGTTCGAGTAGTCATCAATAGTTCTTTCATGGTTTGCTCAGCAGACCATATTGACTCTTGTTCTGAAAACTCAGGCAAATCTGTCACTTGTCCATTTTTTACATGATGCAAACGAGCAACTGAGAAACCAACAGAAATATCTGATTCTACTGCGCTTATCAAAGTTTCCAAATAATCTGGCGTAATAAAATCATCACTATCAATAAAAGTAATCCATTCTCCAGTTGAGTTTTGGATACCTACATTTCTGGCATTGGAAACTCCAGCGTTCTCAAGATGAAAAACCTTGATATTTTCATTTTTAGAAACTAGCTGATCACATAAGTCACCACTCTGGTCTGTCGAACCATCATTAATAAGAAGCAATTCAAAATTGGTATAAGTCTGCTTTAAAATTGACTCAACACATCGTTCAAGATAATTTTCTACGTTGTATACAGGAACAATGATACTAATTTTTTCTTGCATTGTATTCTCCCTTATATTCTGTATAGCTCTTATCCATATCTGCTATTATGGCATCGTGGTGAGGTACTTGCTTCTCAGCTGGAGGCGGGGTCATGTAATCACCAAAAGCTGTGCTAAGATAAGCATCATAACCAACCGGAATAGGCATTTCTGTGCCTTCGAATGGCAGGAAAATGTTGTCTTCAAAGGCCTGAATTGGATACTTATTCTTCATGTATCCTGGCCCTGAACATAATTCTGTAATGCCATCACTTTCAGCTGGCCCATACTTGGTCATTTCTTTTTCAGCCTTTTTCCAGATGCGATAGCGGAGTGATTTTGGAGTCAGCCCTAAGAGAATGGTGCTCCCCCATTTCATAAGAGCTCCATGCTTTTCTGGAATGGTTTGCGCACAAAATAGCGAATAAATCAAAGCCCAACGGACCTGTTTTTTACGCTCCGCTGGATTTTTTGGATAATAGTCCAAGGGTAATACATCCAAGGCCAAGCCGTGTGGAAGATCCAAATCCTTCTGATAAGGCTTGATACACGTCGTTTCCTTATCACGGATTGTAATAAAAAGGTTTCGATCTACATAGTCTTTGTGACTCTTTGACAAGAAATAACGCTCATCCGCAAATTGGGGCCAAAGCTCTGCTAATTTTTCATAGTCCTTACGAGGCATAAAGAAATCTAAATCATCATCCCAAGGAATAAAACCCTTGTTTCGTAAGGCTCCAATGGCTCCACCACCACATAGATAACAGAGCAAGTCATGTTTTTTACAAAATGCAACAAAATACTCAGCCATCTCTAGGCTACGAGTTTGAATTGCCTTTAAATCACTCATCTATTTTTCATCCTCTTCTATAGAATACATCATTCTATTATACCACAAAAATGGCTTATAAATCCAACCAACTACGTGAAAAATCAAAGCCCAAGGTATCCGTTTTTACAGATGTATCAAGCTTTGATTTCCATTTTTTTGATTTTATCTCAAGCCCATTTGCGCGAGTTTTGTCTGGTAGACGGCTTGATCTACTCGAAGGGATTGGCCTCCATATATATCATAGTCATCCACCCAGTCTCCGAGTTCTGGGACTGTCAGTTTTTCAATCCCATTTTGAGCCCCTTCAAGAACTGATAAACCATTGGTCAATAAGAAGGTATAGGGTAGGTTTGTTGAAGTCATAGCAAATACTTTCCCAAGAGCTTCCGAACCCGTAAACAGTTTAGTCGGGTCTTTGATTTGTTGTAGAACGGCGGTCATAACCTGTTGTTGACGACGAGTTCGTCCGTAATCACCTTCATCATCGTCACGGAAACGAGCATAGTTAAGAAGAGTTGAACCATTCATTTGTTGTTTACCAACTCGAATGGTTTGAGTTGGTGACTCAGTTGCTGTTGCGTGCAAGTCATCACCCACTGTCGCTTCTGTAACTGGAACTCCATTTAGAGTTGAAAATTGAGCATCAATAGTCACACCATCAGGGAAAAGGGTATCTATTGCAGTCGCAAAGGCTTGGAAATCAACGAGCGCATAATATTTGATATCCAGATCAAAATTATCCTTGAGGACTTTACGAACCATTTCGGCTCCTTGTTTTCCTTCTTGTTCTCCTAATTCGTAAGCCAAATTTAATTTGTGATCAGCTTGTTTCTGACCATCGATGACCTGACTATAACCATCAATGTAAACTAAATTGTCACGCATAAAGCTAACGAGCTTGATTTTTTTATCCTTACCACTTACGTTTAGAACCATGACTGAGTCTGTCCGCGTTTCGGAACTATCTTGTCCAATCCGTCCATCTGTTCCCAAAATCAGAATATTTACTCCATCACGAGTATCTTGTCCATTAAAAACTTCCACTTGAGCGGCTTTAGCATCCTTAGGTTTATTAGAGTTAGCAGATTGGAAGCCTTTTAAGAACATGACGATCATTCCTACTGCTACACAAAGCAGAAGAGCTAATAGCCAGGTAAAGATTCGTTTGAATCGAAAACCAGTTTTTTTCTTTGGCTTCTTGACTTTTGGAGCCTTTATCTTTGCTTGACCTTCTTTTCGGCGATCAGATCGACTACGGTTAGCATAGGTCGGCAGGTCGATACTGGACTCTGAAAAAGCCTGCTCCTTCTCTTCTGGATTGAATGGCTCACTATTTTCTTGTGGACCATCCAACTTGGCTTGTAAAAAGGCAAATTCTCTTTTTTCCTTATCATTCAAATAATGAATATTTTTCAAAAGATAGTCATAGCGTAGTTTTTCATGATGTGTTAAAGGATTCTCTCTAGTCATAGGTTCTCCTTCCCTTTATCTTGTATGGTATAGATAGGGTAAGCTCCCAGTACTTTATACTGGATCCCAATTGTTTCTAATTCTTCTTGAGCAAAATGAACCAATTCTTTATCTCTATAGTCAACATCAATGATAAAGAAGTATTCTCCAAGTGCAGTTTTAAGGGGACGGCTCTCAATCTTGGTCAAATCGATTCCTCGCCAAGCAAAGGTCGAGAGTGCCTTGTAAAGAGCACCAGGAAGATTGTCTGGCAAGGTAACTGCTAGGCTCATTTTTTCAGTTGCATCCTGTAAAGGAATCTGTGGCAACTCTGCCCCCAACACCCAAAAACGAGTGAAATTGGCTTCCATCTCTTGAATATCTTGAGCTATTAGCTCCAGCCCGTATTCTCCAGCAGAACTTTTTGGGGCAATGGCAGCAAAAGGCTGATCTGGATGCTCGGAAACATAGCGCGCAGCGTAGGCTGTACTGGCAGTGACCTCCAGTTGAGCGTCTGGATAATGCTCATCAATAAATTTCTTCCCCTGTGCCAAAGCTTGTGGGTGAGAAAAGATTTTCTCAATTTTAACTTGCCCTGGCACCGCCATCAACTGTTGATGAATTGGCTGTACAATCTCCGCCACAGCTTGAATTCGAGCCTGGTGGAAAAGATAATCCAAGGTTTCATGAACACTACCTTCAATAGAATTTTCAACTGGCACCACTGAAAAGTCTACTAAGCCCTGTTCGTAAGCCTTGATAACGTCCGTAATATTTGAAAAAGGCTCTAGTTCCTCATGAGGAAAAGCCGTTTGCACCACATGGTGCGAAAAAGATCCTTTAGGGCCTAGATAGGCAATTTTCATCTCAGTTCCTCTATAATTTCTTTTGGGCTTAAGCTTGATACGTCTACAATCTGATTTGCTACTTCTTCATACCAAGACTGTCTTTCATCAAAAATCGCAGCTAAATCTTCCTTGCTATTGTTTAAAAATAGCGGACGTTGATTGTCCTTATCAGCTGAAATTCGCTGGCAAAGGGTCTCAAAATCTGCTTTTAGATAAATGTTGTCGGAATTTTCCTTCAGCAAGTCACGATTTTTCTGAGAAATGACCACTCCACCACCAGTAGACACGACTTGGTCCGTTTTTAGTAGATCAGCCAAAACTTCTTCTTCTATCTGACGGAAGGCTGCTTCTCCTTTTTCTTCAAAGAAACGAGCAATTGGCATCCCCAGTCGGTCTTCAAGCAAGGCATCCATGTCTACAAAGTCAGGATCTAATCCTCTAGCAATGGTAGATTTTCCTGCACCCATAAAACCTAGTAAAACCTTAGCCATGGATCAAGGTCTCCAAATCATCAAAGAAGCTTGGATAGCTAGTATTGATAGCTTCTGCACGGTCCAATTCGACTTCTCCATCTGCAACTAAGAGAGCTGCAATGGCTGTCATCATACCGATACGGTGGTCTCCAAAGGTGTTGACTCTAGCTCCATGGAGGACAGATTTCCCTTTGATTATCATTCCGTCTGTTGTAGGAGTAATAGCTGCCCCCATGCTATTTAAAGCATCTGCAACAACCTGAATACGGTCTGTCTCTTTGACTTTAAGTTCTTCAGCATCTTTGATAACCGTTTTCCCTTGAGCTTGGGTTGCAAGGAGAGCGATAATAGGTAGTTCATCAATCAAACGTGGAATCAAGGCTCCACCAATCTCTGTTCCCTTCAAATCTGAAGTTTCAACAGTCAAGGTTGCAGACTTGGCAATTGGATCAATATCAGTAAGTTCTAGTTTCCCACCCATAGCACGGATAACATCAATAATCCCTGTACGAGTTTCATTAATACCTACATTCTTAAGCACCACACGAGAATTTGGAACAATCAAACCTGCCACCAACCAAAAGGCTGCACTCGAAATATCTCCAGGTACGACAACCGTTTGTCCGCTTAGTTTCTGTGGTCCTTGGACTGTGATTTTCTTACCATCGACACTCAAATCACCTCCGAATTGTTGGAGCATATCTTCTGTGTGATTACGAGTGCACTCTTTTTCTACAATGACTGACTGACCTTGAGCCTGCAAAGCCGCAAAAATCAAGGCTGACTTAACTTGGGCAGAGGCA
The DNA here is from genome assembly GCA_963524795.1 of uncultured Streptococcus sp. Taxonomy (GTDB): domain Bacteria; phylum Bacillota; class Bacilli; order Lactobacillales; family Streptococcaceae; genus Streptococcus. The sequence continues at coordinate 980 of CAURIB010000039.1, read as the reverse complement.
ATCGGCAATTCATAATGAATAGGTGTTAAATTTTTCGTTCCTTTTAAGTGTAATGGTGGCAAGTCTCGCTCTGTTTGACCTGAAATGCTAACTCCCATCTTTTTCAAGGGAAGGGTCACACGATCCATGGGGCGTTTAGAAAGACTATCATCTCCAAACATCTCTACTTCAAAATCTGCGCCAGAAAGGACACCTGAAATCAAACGAATAGAGGTCCCAGAATTGCCCATATCGAGAGCATTCTGAGGGGCTTTCAAACCATCCATGCCAACACCTTGAATGGTAACGACACCGTCTTTGTCCTCTATCTCAACACCGAGGTCACGAAAAACTTGCATGGTTGACAAAACATCTTCGCCACGCAAGATATTATAAACTTTAGTCTCGCCCTCAGCCAAGCTCCCAAAAATGATAGAGCGATGACTGATAGACTTATCACCTGGTACTCGAATACTACCGTTCAAGTGCTTAATGTTTGTTTTTAATTTCATACTGGTCCTCATACTGACAATACTTTTTCTTATTTTATCACAAAAAAGTCAGAAATTCCTTAAATTTCTGACTTTACAAGCTATAAATTCTATTTCAATAGTTCTGAAATCGGTTCAAAAACAATTCGTTCGATATCAGATAGGTAGATGGATAATTGTTGTTGTTTGGCAAAGAAGGCTGATAGAAGAGCATTTCCTTGAATTTGCTTACCAAAGCCTTCCATTTTTTCTTGGAAAGAAGCATCTGGAATTTGACCAGTTTGTGCCATAACTTGAATTTCTTGTTGGAAGGCAATATAGTCTGCAAAAATCTTGCTAGCTTCAGCGTCTTCCTGAATAGCATCCTTGGATTCTTTAACCGCCTTGTATTCTGGCAATTCGCGTAGTCCGCGACTTAGTTCGTTTGCACTATCATAAATATTTGACATGATTTTCTCCTTATTTAATAACGACTGTGTAGTCAGTATTTTCTGTAATAACTTGCTCAGC
>CAURIB010000038.1:0-12540 GCA_963524795.1 uncultured Streptococcus sp. | reverse complement strand
CATTGTCGATTGAGCCTTTAGCGTCTGGTGTTTCACCCTTGTTAACGTCTTGAGCCTTAGCTTTTGGATCGTTCTTATCTGCATCGCTACGTGGATCTTTTACAGTAACCTTAACTGGAACTTCATCTTTAGAACCATCTGGGTATGTTACAACTACGATAGCGTCTTTGTCGCCTTCTGTTGTTGTATCTACTGGTGTCTTGTACTCGAATTTAGTTCCTGATGGAAGATCACCTACGTTGCCGATTGAATCTTTAGCGTTTGGTTTATCACCTGGTTTAACACTTTGATCCTTCGCTACTGGGGTGTTCTTATCTGCATCTGTACGTGGATCTTTAACAGTTACTTTAACTGGAACTTCGTCTGTTGACTTGTCTGGGTAAGTAACTACTACTGTCGCGTCTTTTTCACCTGGTGTTTCTGTATCTACTGGTGTCTTATAAGCAAAGGTAGTACCATTTGGAAGTTCACCAGCATTGTCGATTGAGCCTTTAGCGTCTGGTGTTTCACCCTTGTTAACGTCTTGAGCCTTAGCTTTTGGATCGTTCTTATCTGCATCGCTACGTGGATCTTTTACAGTAACCTTAACTGGAACTTCATCTTTAGAACCATCTGGGTATGTTACAACTACGATAGCGTCTTTGTCGCCTTCTGTTGTTGTATCTACTGGTGTCTTGTACTCGAATTTAGTTCCTGATGGAAGATCACCTACGTTGCCGATTGAATCTTTAGCGTTTGGTTTATCACCTGGTTTAACACTTTGATCCTTCGCTACTGGGGTGTTCTTATCTGCATCTGTACGTGGATCTTTAACAGTTACTTTAACTGGAACTTCGTCTGTTGACTTGTCTGGGTAAGTAACTACTACTGTCGCGTCTTTTTCACCTGGTGTTTCTGTATCTACTGGTGTCTTATAAGCAAAGCTAGTACCATATGGAAGGTCACCAGCATTGGCGATTGAGCCTTTAGCGTCTGGTGTTGAACCCTTGTAAATGTCTTGAGCTTTAGGTTTTGGATCGTTCTTATCTGCATCGCTACGTGGATCTTTTACAGTTACTTTAACTGGAACTTCATCAGTTGACTTATCGGGATAAGTAACTACTACTATCGCGTCTTTTTCACCTTTGGTTGCTGTATCTACTGGTGTCTTATAAGCAAAGGTAGTACCACTTGGAAGTTCACCAGTATTGGCGATTGAGTTTTTAGCGTCTGGTGTTGAACCTGGAGCAACTGTTTGTGCCTTAGCAGTTGGTGTGTATTTGTCTGCTTCCTTAGCCACTGGTGTAACTAAGTATGCAGCCGCAATCTTATCTGTAGATTTATCAGGATATGTAATGACAAGATTTCCTTTTTCGTCGACACTATATGTAGTACCTGGAGGGAAACTTGTATTTGCTTTTGTAGTTGCTGCGATAATCTTATTTTTTTCATCTTCGCTAACATTGTTAGGATCAGCAACTTCTACTTTTTCACCTGCAACAGCATCAAGTTTCTTAGTAAGTTCCAAAACGGTAACTTTCAGATCTCTCGTTACAACTGCATTTTTCTTGCTTCTAACTGCGAAGGTCACAACAGTATCACCCGCTGGTTGGTCCCAATCAACAGTACCTCCGTATCCGGCTGAACGTTGTCTAATGGTATCTGTTCCAGCTGTCGATATGTAATAACCTGTAGGTTTCAAGCCCTTGACAGCTGTTGGATTGTTAGGAACCCAGAAGTTTTGAATCGCATTAGATGCTGCTGTAACACCAACATTAACAGATTCACCTGGATAAACAGTGATATGTGATCTGGTAACGAGAAGTTGGGTATTATCGTTTCCTCTTGAAACACCTCCGTCCACTTCAGGCTTTTCTGCACGAGTCGCTGTAATCGGAGTGCTCTTAGGAGATTCACTTCCACCTGCTGGTGTAGCTGTCGCTGTAATTTGTCCTTCTGGAAGACTATTAATTGGAGAGATAGTAGCAATACCTTGATCGTTTGCTACGGCTTCGCCGATCACAACTCCGTCATTATTGTAAAGCTTCACTGTAGAACCAGGTTCTGCTTTAACTGTCACATCAGTTGGCGTACTTGCTTTACCTGATAGATCTGAAGTGATCTCTGGCGCTTGGCCTGCTGGCTTATTAGTATCAGCAGGTTTATTTGATGGAGTAACTAGATATGAAGCGTCAATCTTATCTGTTGATTTATCAGGATATGTAACGACAAGATTTCCTCTTTGATCAACATTATATAAAGTGCCTGGAGGGAAACTTGCATTTGCTTTTTTAGTTGCTGCGATAATTTTATTTTTCTCGTCTTCAGAAACATTGTTAAGATCAGCAACTTCTACTTTTTCACCTGGAACAGCATCAAGCTTCTTAGTAAGTTCCAAAACGGTAACTTTCAGGTCTCTCGTTACAACTACATTATTCTTACTTCTAACTGAGAAGGTCACAACAGTATCACCTGCTGGTTGGTCCCAAGCAACAGTACCTCCGTATCCGTTATCACGTCTTCTAACGGGTTCAACACCTTCACCTTGCCCACCTGACTTCAAGAAAACACCTCTAGGAAGCAAACCCTTGACACCGTCTGGATTATTAGGAACCGAAAAGTTTTCCATCTCTTTAGATACTGCTACAACACCAATCTTAACAGATTCACCTGGATAAACAGTGATGTGTGATTTGGTAACGAGTAGTTGGGTATTATCACTATCGTTCCCTCTTGAAACACCACCTTCTACAGTTGTCAATGTTGGTCGTGTCGCTGTTACAGGTGCACTCTTAGGAGACTCACTTTCGCCTGCTGGTGTAGCTGTAGCAGTGATTTCACCTACAGGAAGGCTATTTGTTGGCGTAACAGTAGCTACACCTTGAGCATTTGCTACTGCTTGACCGATAACAGCACCATCAGTATTGTAGAGTTTAACAGTTGAACCTGCTGGTGCTTGGACAGTTACATCCGTTGCAGAACTTCCTTTTCCATCAAGGTTTGAAGTGATGACTGGAGTCGCTACTGCTGCACGTGCTCTACGTGGTTTAGCTACTTGAGAGCCATCTTTAATAGTTTGAGCTGCTGACAAGCTTGCAGTTGAACCATCTGCAAAAGTAACAACTACTGATCCGTCTGCTTGAACTTGAACATCAGTTGCTGCAGAGTTAGCTGCCTTAACAGCTGCTACTACTTTTGCTTTTTCTTCATCAGTAAGTGCTGATGGATTGTAGACCACTGTCACCTCTGGAGCTTGGATGCTATCTGCTTCCTTAGCTTTTTCAGTCGCAACTACTGGTTCTTCTTTAGAATTTTGAGTAGTTTCAACTTTTTTTTCAGCCACTGCTGCTGGAGCTACTTCTACAGCTGGTGCTGCATAAGTTGTTTTCTCTTCAGCTGCAGCTGGCTTAACCCCCTCTGCTGTAGAGCTAGCTTCTGGCTTAGCTTCTACTGCATCTGCTTTGACTGATGGAGCTACTAATGCTGCCCCAACCGCAAAAACAAGCGAACAACCGAAAAGGAAATGTTTTCCTTTTTTGATCATACGCCAATTCTTTTGTTCTGCATTTTTTCGATTAAAATACATGAATCTTTTCTCCTAATTTTAAAAATTATAGCATGTCTTTAACATACATTTAACATTATAAACAAACTCTTTAATTTAGTCAATCATTTTGCTATTTTTATCTTTCTTTTTTTTCAATACAAAAAAAATAGAAAAACAATATTTATATTTGCAAAATACAAGATGAATCAGTTCAGACTTTTCCTTTGTTTTTTTGAAATACTTGTGATATAATAACAAACATCAAAAAAATATATGATTTTTGTTCATTATAATCAAATATATTACAGGAGGACTGATTCATGAGAGAACTATTAACTCAAAAAGAGCAAAGACAATTAAGAATTTTAGAATATCTGTTTGAAAATCCAAGCTGGATTCACCTAGATCCTCTTGCAGAAACACTCGGTATCAACTCGCGTATCATTAAAAGTGATATCAAGGAGATGCGTGACATTCTTTCTTGCTTTGAGATACAGTCTTCAACTGCTGGCATCCGACTAGCTAACAATGGAAATTTAGGTATTGAACGAATTTATCGCCACGTTTTACAAGATTCTTCAAACTTTCAAGTTTTAAAGGCTTTCTTCCTATTAGAGGAACCCTTTACCTATGAACATCTGGCCCAAACCCTTGATGTCTCACTCCCTTCACTTCGAAAAAAGGTGGCTGAGATCAATAGTATCTTGCAGAACAAATATCGGTTCAAACTTAAGGTAACACCAATCTCTATCATTGGAGATGAGAGAGATATCCGCTTCTTCTTCGCCCAGTATTTCCATGAAGCCTATGGTTACTTCAAGTGGCCATTTTCTGATTCTAAAAAAGATATAGAAGATTTTGTTTCTTTCTTTATTAACTTGACAGGTTTCCCTGCTACTTATGCAAACTTGTTCCAGATAGAGACACAAACAGCCGTTAATCTGCATCGATTTAAAATAGGTGCTACCATTAAAACTGTAGCTGATTCTTCAAAGATTCTTCCTATATATGATCAACTTTCTGAGTCCCAATCCCAACTTGAACCTCTAGCTAAGCGCCTGAATATCGAAATCAATCACGAGACTTTAGGACAGCTTTTCGACTCTTACACTCAAAAAGGGATTTTCTTTACAGTTGAAGAATTTCTAGCTGCACGTTCAGTTGATAAGCAAGTCGATCACTCTTACCACGCGGCTAGAGATGTCCTAGATAACCTTACTCGTGAGTTTGGTGTCCACTTTTCAAATACAGATGTGCTAGTATGGCACTTACACAATACTGCTCTTCTTGAGCGTCAAGAAATCAACTCAGAATCTATCATTTCTCATAACAAATCCTACGCTCTTAATAAAATCAAAAAGTTCTTCCCTAAATTTTACGAATCCGCTGTTTTCGAAATGATGCGTTATAAATCTAACTTGGGACAAAAAGAACATGCACACGCTGTTATTCATCTCGTTTATACTCTTTTGACCCACGCTTCAGATTTGATTGAACAACTATTAAACGTTCAAGTTAAGGTCCGTGTTCTTGTTTTAAGTGAGTTTGACTTTGCACATCCACGAGCTCTAATCTCTCTTTATAAATTCTATACATCTAAAAATATCCAGTTTGAGACTTGGGATAAAGAAACGCTTAATGTAGATGAAATAATGGCAGCTGATTATGATGCTATTCTAACAAACTTCGACATTGATGGGCTAAAACATCCAAATTTAATTAATATTGGTCGCATGGCTAATCTACAAGTCATTACCGAACTCAATAAAATTTCAGTCAGTAAACTTTAAATTGATTTAGCTCCCCCAAATGGAGCTTTTTCTTTTTATATATTTTAAGAAAACGATTGCATAAAATTTTACTCCATGCTATACTAGGATAGAAATAAATGATAGGAGAGTGTCTATGAAAAACACGTCATCTCAACCAGATAAAAAAATGGTTTACAGTATCCGTTCTCTAAAAAACGGAACTGGCTCTGTCCTTATTGGAGCAAGCTTTATCCTCCTTGCTTTAACAACACCTTCTGTATCTGCAGCTGAAACTAGTCTTGGCACACAAGAAAATGTAAGCGCTATTAGTGCGAACCCAGCTACTACAGAAACCAGCCAAACTGAGGAAAAAACGTCTATTTTGGACCACAAAGATGCAAACGCTTCCCTAGAGTCTAAAACATCTGAACCAGTAGCAGTTTCTGAAACAACTACAACTGAAGCTACTCCAAATCTTCCAAACAACAAAGACGAGAAAACAGAAGTATCAAGTCTAGCTGCTGAGAAAGCTTCGACAGCAGACACTGTATCTGAAATCCCAATCCAAGACAACTATTTCCGCATCCACATCAAAAAACTTCCTCAAGAAAACCAAGATTCGCAAGGTCTTTGGACTTGGGATGATGTTGAAAAACCATCTGAGAACTGGCCAAATGGAGCCCAGTCCTTCAAGGATGCCAAGAAAGACGACTACGGCTACTACCTAGATGTCAAACTAAAAAACGAGCAAGCCAAGAAAATCAGCTTCCTCATTAACAACACCAAAGGGGATAATCTTACTGGAGACCGTTCTGTAGAGCGTCTCTCTCCAAAAATGAATGAAGCTTGGCTAGATGAAAACTATAAAGTACACAATTATCAACCTCAACCAGCAGGAACTATTCGTGTCAACTATTATCGAACAGATGGAAATTATGATAAAAAATCCCTCTGGTACTGGGGTGATGTCAAGAATCCAAGTAGTGGAGAATGGCCTGATGGAACAGACTTTACTGCAAGTGGAAAACACGGACGCTACATCGACATTCCGCTCAATGAAGCTACCAGAGAATTTGGATTTTTACTATTAGATGAGAGCAAGAAAGGCGATGATGTGAAAATCAGAAAAGAAGATTATAAATTTACTGACCTGAAAAACCACAGTCAGATTTTCCTCAAAGATGATGATGCAACTATCTACACCAACCCATATTATGTTCACGATATTCGCATGACTGGTGCTCAACATGTGGCTAAATCTCGTATTGAAAGCAGTTTTTCTACCTTGGTTGGGGCTAAAAAAGAAGACATCCTTAAACATTCCAACATCACTGACCACCAAGGGAATAAAGTGGCTATCTCCGATGTTACAATCGATGAAGCAGGTAAGAAGGTAACCTACATCGGTGATTTTTCTGACACTCAAAACCCTTACACCGTTGCCTACGATTCAGATCGTTTTACAACTCGTTCTAGCTGGCGTCTCAAAGACGAGACTTACAGTTACGACGGCCCTCTTGGTGCTAACCTTAAAGAAGATGGTAAACGTGTTGATTTGACTCTCTGGTCTCCAAGTGCCGATAAGGTTTCAGTTGTCGTCTACGATAAAAAAGATCCTGAAAAAGTGGTCGGAACCGTCGCCCTTGAAAAAGGAGAAAAAGGAACCTGGAAACAAACTCTGAATGAAAACTCTGGTCTTGGCATCAGCAACTATACTGGCTACTACTATCACTACCAAATCGAACGCCAAGGCAAAACCATCCTTGCACTAGACCCTTATGCTAAATCTCTGGCAGCTTGGAACAGCGATCTAGCAAAAACAGACGCTGCCCATAAAGTTGCTAAAGCTGCTTTTGTAGACCCAGCAAAACTAGGGCCACAAGACTTGACTTATGGTAAGATTCGCAATTTCAAATCTCGCGAAGATGCAGTCATCTACGAAGCTCATGTTCGTGACTTCACTTCAGATCCTGCCATCGCAAAAGATTTAACTAAGCCATTTGGTACTTTTGAAGCCTTTATCGAAAAACTTGACTACCTCAAAGACCTGGGCGTGACCCACATCCAGCTCCTTCCAGTCTTGTCCTACTACTTTGTCAATGAATTGAAGAACCATGAACGCTTGTCCGCCTATGCTTCAAGCGATAGCAACTACAACTGGGGCTACGACCCGCAAAACTACTTCTCATTAACTGGTATGTACTCAAGCGATCCTAAGAATCCAGAAAAACGTATCGCAGAATTTAAAAACCTCGTCAACGAGATCCATAAACGTGGCATGGGTGCTATCTTAGACGTAGTTTACAACCATACTGCCAACGTCGATATCTTTGAAGACCTTGAGCCAAACTACTATCACTTCATGGATGCTGATGGTTCGCCACGTACTAGCTTTGGTGGTGGTCGTCTAGGAACAACCCACTACATGTCTAAACGTGTCTTGGTAGACTCAATCAAGTATCTGGTTGATACCTACAAAGTGGATGGTTTCCGTTTCGATATGATGGGAGATCATGATGCAGCTTCTATTGAAGAAGCTTACAAGGCTGCACGTGCCCTCAATCCAAACTTAATCATGCTGGGTGAAGGTTGGAGAACCTATGCTGGTGATGAAAATACGCCTACTAGACCTGCTGATCAGGATTGGATGAAACACACCGATACTGTCGCTGTCTTCTCAGATGACATCCGTAACAACCTCAAGTCTGGTTATCCAAATGAAGGTCAACCTGCCTTTATCACAGGTGGAAAACGCGATATCAATACCATCTTTAAAAATCTCATTGCTCAACCAACCAACTTTGAAGCGGACAACCCAGGAGATGTTATTCAGTATATCGCAGCCCACGATAACTTGACCCTCTTTGACATCATTGCTCAGTCTATTAAAAAAGACCCAAGCAAGGCTGAAAACTATGCTGAAATACATCGTCGTTTGCGTCTTGGAAACCTCATGGTCTTGACAGCTCAAGGAACTCCGTTTATCCACTCTGGTCAGGAGTATGGACGTACCAAACAATTCTTGGACCCAGCCTACAAGAATCCTGTTTCAGAGGATAAGGTTCCAAACAAATCTCACTTGTTGCGTGATAAAGATGGCAATCCATTTGTCTATCCTTACTTCATCCATGACTCTTATGACTCTAGCGATGCTATCAACAAGTTTGACTGGACCAAGGCAATAGATAAAAAAGCATATCCTGAAAATGTTAAGAGTCGCGACTACATGAAAGGACTGATTGCACTTCGCCAATCTACAGATGCCTTCCGACTCAAGAGTCTTGAAGATATCAAGGAGCGTGTCCGCCTCATTACTGTCCCAGGACAAAATGGAATTGAAAATGAAGATGTGGTCATCGGCTATCAAATAACTGCTCCAAACGGAGATATTTACGCTGTCTTTGTCAACGCTGATGATAAAGAACGTGAATTCACTCTAGAAAAAGCCTTTGCTCACCTTAGAAATGCTGAAGTTTTGGCAGATGAAAACCAAGCAGGACCAGTAGGAATCGCTAAACCAAAAGGTCTTGAATGGACTGATAAAGGATTGAGACTGAACGCTCTCACTGCTGTTGTTCTCCGCTTGTCACAAGGCGGTGCCATTGTCGCTCCAACTGTAGAAGAAAAACCAGAATTTGATATTTCTAGCTTGGAAGCTGACCAAAGTCAAGCCCAAAACCTAGCTACAAATCCTGAAACTCAGGAAACTGTTGCAGAGACTCTTTCTCAAAAAGTCCTTCCAAACACTGGAACAGAAAAAGTTTCTTTCCTTGCATTGGTAGGTATAAGCCTCCTAGCCGTCCTTGGACTTGGTAGCTTCCTCAAATCAAGAAAGGAAAAATAAATCAAGGTTTATATAAATCCAGCAACTTGGTAGAAAGACACGTAAAAAGCAAGAACAAAAAAAGTTCTTGCTTTTTTACATTATCGAGTCAAAATAGTGACTTTTATTACCAAAGAATTCCCTTGTATAAAAATAGCAGGACTAAGAATAATAATCCGTAGAAGAACAGAAAGAGCCACTTCAATTTCACACACAGAGCTACATATTCACGGATAAAGGCTAATACAATTCCTATAACGAGATACATTTTTTCCTTCTTTAAAGGCTACATTTTATCATCATAATCCACATAGAAAAAGAGGAACTAAGGTCCTCTTAACTTTAGATTCTTGCTTCTGCATCTGCTACTACTTGGGCAAGACTGGTCTGACCAAGTTCAGCCTCCATAGCTTGCTGGATTCTCTCCAATTTTTGATCCAAAACATCATGAATATGAGCTCCAACTGGGCAATTTGGATTTGGATTGTCATGGAAACTGAAGAGTTGACCTGTCTTACCAAGACACTCGACCGCTTGATAAATATCCAAAAGACTGATATCCTCAAGATTTTTGATAATTTCTGCCCCTCCAGTTCCACGCGCGACGGAAATCAAGTCTGCTTTTTTCAGTTGGGATAAAGTTTTACGGATAATAACAGGATTGACTCCAACACTACTAGCTAGAAAATCGCTAGTCACCTTGCTTTCCTTCCCTTTTAGGGCAATGATTACCAACATATGTGTTGCAATGGTAAATCGACTTGAAATTTGCATCCTCTTCTCCTTTTTTCGTCAGATTAGTTCCTTCTTTTCTTAAGTTTATTATATCTCTTCTAGTTGTAATGTCAAGAGTTACCACTAAGCCAGTCATCCAATTCAACATCATGTCCTTGACTCTGAGCGATTTCGTGCAACAAGTCCTGATTGTGGGTATGGTGAATCCCATTAACTAAGCTCTCATAGTAGACTTGATAGTAGGGTAATTGCAAGTCTTTTGCTAGCTGTAATTCTGCCTCAATATCATAATCGACACGACGAAAATCAGCATCTTTTAAACCTTTTTCGTCAAATTCTAAGATCATGTATTGGGCCCGCAAGTCTTTGCGTAAATTCTCAGATAAAAAGAAGGGTTGACCAATCGAGCCTGGGTTCAGGATAAGCTGACCACCACTACCATAACGAAGAAACTGCTGATGGATATGACCATAAATGGCAATATCGCAATCTGGATTGGTGACAAGACGATCAAAATCCTCTTGTTTTCCCATATGAATCAATTCTCGCCCCCAGTTTTTATCAGGCAAGTGATGACTAATCCCTAGCTTCAGATCTCCAAACTGGCGATGCACTTGCAAAGGATAGTCCTGCAGTGCCTCAATCTCTTGGCTGCTAATTTCTTCCATGATATACTGACACTGTCGCAAGAGATAACGATGGCTAGGTCTAGTTTCATCTAACTTACGATGACAGGCTCGCAACAAGCTCTCCTCCCAATTTCCCAGAACTCTAAGAGTGATGGGTAAAGTCTCCAATGTCTGGAGAATATTTTTCCGTCCTGTTCCTGGCATCAGGATATCTCCCAAGAGCCAGTACTCATCAACTCCTGCCGTTTGAGCATCTTCTAGCACAGCCTCCAGAGCAGTTGTATTTCCGTGTATATCTGATAGTACTGCAATTTTTGTCATGATGATCCCTCTTGATTTATTTCTGTTTTCATTATACCAAACGCCTATCTAAAATCAAAACCTACTTCCTTTTCCATCGTTTTTTACTTTACTTTTTTAGTGAAAAGGGTTACAATGAAGGTGACAAAATGTTAGGAGGTTTTTGCTATGACACAACGTTATGAAAATATCATGGTCGCCATTGATGGTTCTAAAGAAGCTGATCTTGCCTTTGTCAAGGGAGTACAGATCACCCTACGTAACCAAGGAAAATTAACCCTTGCCCATGTGATTGATACTCGTGCCCTTCAAAGTGTTTCAACATTTGATGCTGAAGTTTATGAAGAACTACAACTTGAAGCTCAAAACTTGATGGCAGAATACGAAAAGCGTGCAAAAGACGCTGGAGTCACAGACATTCAGCTAGTCATTGAAATGGGAAATCCCAAGACCCTGTTGGCTAAAACCATCCCTGAAGAAGAACATGTTGACTTGATTTTAGTCGGAGCAACTGGACTCAATGCCTTTGAACGTCTCCTAGTTGGTTCTTCTTCTGAGTACATTTTGCGCCATACCAGCGTTGACCTCCTTGTCGTTAGAGATAAGGATAAAACTTTATAATTAGTAGAAAGACAAGAGGTCGGGATAAATCCCGACCTCGTTTTTTATAAAAGTTCCTTTTGATGCAGTAGATGAGTGGTCTTTTTATTGGTCTTTCAGACTCCAAAAAGTCCCTTATACGAAAACAGCATTTTCTCTAGCCACATCCTATTTTTTATTTACTCTTTCCTTATGGCGTTCATAGGCCTTTATCTGTCGCTCAATTTCCTTTTTAATAGCTGGTTCTGGAGCGTATTTCTCCTCCCAATCATCAGGTTTAAGGATTTTATGAGTTACTGGATCAAAGTGGGCCTTACCATCTGGGAAAACCTTGCCCATATTAGCCTGATGGACGATTTCAAAAATACGTTCTGGATCCACACCCATCAATACAAAACTTCCATAAGTAAAATACAGAGTATCAATCAAGGCATCTACCTGCCCGATCAAATCCTGCTTGGCTGGAATTTTTTTTGAAACTTTTGTTGCAGCCTTATCCAAGGCTCGATGCATCTCTGCAACCGCTGCTTGAAAATCCTCGTCTGAGTTACTAGAGGCACGAACAAACTCTACCAATTCTTCAATCTTAAAGTCCGCACGATGGGTTGCCCCTTCCAAATCCCAAGCCTTTGGTTCTTCCTGGGTTCTCTCATCCATCATATGATGGAAGGCCTTGACCTTATTAAAGTGATAGTCGCGACTGACAAAGACTTTTTCAGAAGCTAATACTCCAAAGTGCTCCAAGGCTTTATGAATTCCATCCTCTTGGTTACTCGTCGTGATATGTTTGGCTACTTCCTTAACACTACTACTACCATTTCCCATGGCAACAGACATCCCAACGCCAGCCAACATTTCTAGGTCATTATCCGAATCACCAAAAGCCATAACTTGGTTCAGGTCAAAGCCGTATTCTTTTCCGACGCGACGAATTCCTTCTAATTTCGAATTCCCTTGGTTGATGATATCTGCTGCAAAAGGATTGCTTCGTGTAAACTTAAGATATTCAAACTCTGAAGCTGCTTGGTTAGACTCCTCAGGTGTCATCAACATGAGAACCTGGTAGATGGGTTGGTTAATCAAATCTAGTAAATCATCTTCCTTTTGAGGAAGGGCCTTACTGACCATACGATTAAAGGAATGACTAACAGTACGAGTCAAAAATTTAGGTACAAA